>NZ_RCOD01000071.1:0-55582 GCF_004307505.1 Pseudomonas sp. Sample_11 | reverse complement strand
GGGTTTCGTCGTCGGCCACGGCTTCGGCGCGTTCGATCTTCGCCACCAGCCAGGCTGTGCCGCCGGCCTCGTCACGCAGTTGACGGGCGTATTCCATGTCGGCGGCGTCACGCGGGAAGGACACTGCGAGGTAGTCGACTTCCATTTCGGCGGCGAGCTTGATGTCGGCCTTGTCTTTTTCAGTCAGGGCCGGCGCGGTCAGACCACCACCGCGACGGTTGATGCCTTTGTGGTCGGACAGCGGGCCGCCGATGGTCACCACGCAATGCAGCTCGGTGGCAGTGGCGGTTTCAACACGCATCACCACGCGGCCGTCGTCGAGCAGCAGCTCGTCGCCCACGCCGCAGTCCTTGACCAGATCCGGGTAGTCGATGCCGACCACTTGCTGGTTGCCTTCGGTCAACGGATGGCTGGTGGAGAAGGTGAACTTGTCACCGATCTTCAGCTCGATCTTCTTGTTGGCGAATTTGGCGATACGGATTTTCGGGCCTTGCAGGTCGCCGAGCAGGGCGACGAAGCGGCCGTGCTTGGCAGCGAGGTCACGCACCAGTTTCGCGCGAGCCTTGTGCTCGTCGGGGGTGCCGTGGGAGAAGTTCAGACGGGCAACGTCCAGACCAGCCAGAATCAGCTGTTCGAGAACTTCCGGCGAGTTACTGGCCGGGCCAAGGGTAGCGACGATTTTGGTACGACGGACGGACATGCAAAGACTCCTGAGTTCAAGCGCAGGCAGAGGCTACTATGCTCGAAGGGTGTAGTCATTGTTCGAATGCACTACTTATCGTTTTCTTTATTGAACGTGGCAACTTCGGGACAAACGCGCCTGAAGATTTTCGACCAGGGGTCGATACAGAGCACAAGACAGGAGAACCCCCATGCGATTGTTGCCCATTGCCGCCCTTGCCCTCAGCGTCCTCGCCGCGACGGGCTGCACCCGTTGGTCGATGAACCATCATTTGAACAACGCCTACAGCGCCTATGAACGTGGCAATTGCGAGCAGGTCATGCTTGAACTGTCCAAAGTAGAACGTGCCAGCCGCGCCCGCCCGTACGTGTGGCCGGAAGTGTCGATGATGCGCGGCCAGTGCCTGGAACGGCAGAAGCTGTACATCGACGCGGTGCAGACCTACCAGTTCATCATCGCTTCGTACCCCAACAGCGAATACGCCTACCGCGCCCGCGCGCGTCTGGAAACCTTGCAGAGCCTGGGCCATTACCCGACACGCAGCGCCGCTGCGGTGGTGCGGCCGACACGCTTCTGACGGTACTGTCGTACAAAATCTGGCCGTCTGTACAAGCTCCGCTATAGTCAAGGAAACCGCTTGCGAGGCTTGTCTCGATGGCGGCGCAACACCTGCGACTGGCAGTGGTAAAAGTGACGGCGATTGTCGCGACCGTCACACCGGAAGCGGGGAGAGCGGGCCTGCCTACAGGCTCGTTCCGAAGCACAGGTGCGGCTCCCTGGCGGAGCCCTGCATGGCGTACAGCACATCATGTTTACCGACCGCCGGATCGAACGGCACCAGTTGCCGTATTACCTCAGAGTGTTCAATAGCATCACCGACAAACCCGTCGGCTTTCTCGGCAACGTGTCTGCGGACGGGCTGATGCTGATCAGCCAGTTGCCGATGATGATCGGCGCAGATTTCCAGTTACGCCTCAAAGTCCCCGCCCGCGATGGCAGCCAGCAAATCATCGATTTCAGCGCCTGCTGCGTGTGGTGCCATGAAGACGCCACACCGCTGCATTACGACGCTGGTTTCATCCTGCGGCGTGCGCCGGCGGAGTTCGGCGAGCTGGTGCTGGCGCTGAAGCAGTACTTCAGTTTTCAGCCGTTGCCGGCTTCTGCCTGAACAACAAAAGATCGCAGCCTTCGGCAGCTCCTACAGGGGAACGCATTCCAGATGTAGGAGCTGCCGCAGGCTGCGATCTTTTGATCTTGACGTCACGCCACCGCGATCGCCCGCTCCTGATCCAGCGCCTTCTCCGCCAGCAATAACCCCATCTCGCTCAACTGATAGATCGCCATCGCCAGATGTCGCGGCTTGTCCTCGAGGCTGTCCGCCAGGTCGAGCAGCAGAATGCTGACCGAAGAAAAGGTTTCGTAGGTTTGAATGGCCATCGCTTCGGGGTTGATGTCGGGCGCGACCATGAACATCTGCATGCCGCGATCGACGGAATTGCACGACGGCGCAGCGCCGGGTTTTTTCAGGTAGTGATCGAGGGCTTTTTCAGCGGCCTCGTGGAGTCTGGTGGAATCGGGGGAAGCGTAGGGGGAGGTCGAGTCTTCGGTTTCAGGGGGATTGGGTGTTGGTTTGATCATTGTCTGCACACTCATAGTTGGGGCATCCACCTCTTCGCGACTAAACGAAAGGGTGGCGGCTGTAAGCAGGTTAGTCGACCGGGAGTGCACAAACCGGCGCGCCCTGAGGCGCCCTGCGAACAGCCACCATCGAGTGCGGGGATAGGGATTACCCGACTTGATGACGCTTATGCGCAATGCACGACCCGGGCGACTAAACCCGACCACTGATTGGCAGCGGCACGGATCAAGTTACGGGGCAGCTTCAAAGCGCACAAGCCGGCGGATTCTGAGTGATGTGTAGGCAACGGCGCAAGCCGATGTAGCCGCGTGTTAATGGCTGAAGGACGTCTGCATGTTGCGGCGTGGGAATAGTTACCGCTGGTCGGGACTGTCAGAGTTGACAGGTGTACCAATATTTGAAGCGACCTACTTTGGATAACGAATAACATCCAAGGTATTGACCATGTCTACGGACCGCTCAAATTCACTGCGCCCCATTCAATTTCCAGAATTAACGAGAGCACAGTTCTACACTGGCGTGGGAGATATTGCTTTTTACATCCCCTTGGATGCCCGCGTAGGGGTCAGTCTCGTCTATCGGGAGAACGACGTAGGAAAAGACACTATGCAGGGGTGGTACCAAGGAATGACCACCCATCATTGGGAAGCGTGGCAGGACCCCGGTCCCTTTCCTGTTCCAGCGATGCTCAGAGAGTTGGTGGGGCGGTATTCGGTCGATTCAAATCCAAGCCCTGTTACCTCGGTTTTTTTCTGGACCGGGTCGCCTCCCGCTGTTGAGGAGTGGGGCGGAGATCTTTCCGCTACCGGTTTTCCGGTTTTCAAGGGGGGCGGCGCGCCGGGTACTGCGGTCAGATTGATGAACAACCTCACCAAAGAATATTTGAGCGAGCCCACACAAATATCCGGTGACGGTAAGTGGGAAATAGCAATCTCAGAGCATTTGAGTGGTGGGTCTATCCTCGCCGAGATGAAATACGAGTTTAGTTATTTTCGACTGCTTCCTACATATAGCGCTCCGATCCATATTCCAAGTTATATTCCTGTAATAACTGCACCTGAAGGTATCCAGCAGACAACCTTTACGCTTGCAGGTATTGATGCCTGGAGGGGAGGCAGCGTTATTGTTTATAAGGAGTTCAGCGGAGTCGTTGGAAGGACTCCTGTACTTTCCACAACGATATGGAGCACTTCTATTACGCTGCCGCCAGGCCCGAATTCATTGGTGGTCTTTCTGAATATAAATGGTGTTGACTACCCACGTGGCTCGCCGCGTGCTTTCAAAGTTCGTCCGCCTACCTTACAGCAGCCCATCATCATTAGCTCTGGAACCACGGTGACATTCTCCGGTAGTGGTTATTACGATCCGAAGCTCGAAACGCAGATTCAATTCACTATCAAGAGTCACCCGGGCGCAGAGCCACCGGCCACGCCCCCTAATGTCACGATACAGCAGGACGGAACCTGGCAAAGCACTGCAACCGGCTGGTCGTTAGGCGCTTATGCAGTTGAGGTGATACAGAGAATCGCTGACAACGCCAGCGGCTGGATCGAGTCGCTCCCGCTGACCTTCGAAGTCAAAAACATTCTCCCCGATGTCAGTGACGTGCAATTCACCAACGACTACCAACCGACCTTCAGCGGCAAAGGCTTCAACGGCGCCATGGTGCATCCAAACAGGCCCAATAGCGGATACCTCGAAGCGCCTGAAGCTGAGGTCGACGGCGGGCGATGGTCTACCAAGGCTTCAACGGTCTGGGGACCGTCGTTCGAGCGTGAGGTACACATAAAGCAATTTCTCGACGGTCATCAGTCGCCAAACTGGTTTGTGCTGAAAGTCACCATCGCGCCGCAGGCCCCTGGCCTGAACGAGCCTGAAGATGACGGACTTTCGCCCAGGTTCAGCGGCACGTGCTGGCCGGGTGCAACCGTGAACATTGAGTACAGCGACGAAACCGGCACTGTGCACAAGGGCATCGTCAGTGCTGGCACGTGGCAGTTCAGGCGCGACAAAGAATTTGCCCTGGATATCACACATACCGTCACGGTAACCCAAGTTGCCGCGCAGCAAACTTCGCAGCCGACATCCACGACCTTTATTGTCAGGAGGCCGATGGTCACGCCAGTGATTACTCAGCCGCCGGACGGCTCGGAAGTCGGCCGTGTCGTAACGGTCGAGGGCACGATGGGAATGGTGGGTGCTACCTTGCAACTGCGTGACAAACGGTTTGGCCGTCCGTTGGGAGAGCCGAAAGTATTGAGCCAGGACGGCGACTGGTCGATTGACCTGAGCCTTCTGGAATTCAGGCTCTACACCTTCGACGCACAGCAGACACTGGACGGTCGACCGTCGCTGTACAGTGACGAGCATGAATTGACGGTGGTGTTGCTGCCGCCAGAATTTCTCCAGCCGATACCAAACGGCAAGTTGCCACGAACTGCATTGCTCGAGGGTACCGGCATGAGGGGCGGGGTTGTCGAAGTCTGTCTGCTAGGGCTCACCGAACCTCTGCTCAGTAATGTCGATGTCGACTGGCACGGCATTTGGCAAGCCGAAGTGACGTTGCCGGTGGGCAGCAAAACAATCTGGGCTCGGCAAAGGTACATGGATGAAAGCGGCACACTGCAGGAGTCGAAAGACAGCGAGCCGCTGCACTTTGACGTCGTGCCGGCCGCCCCCTTCATTGAAACCCCGATCGAGGACGATGCCATCGGGCAGCAGGTGGTGGTGTGCGGTTTTGGCGTGCCGGGCGATACGGTTACGGTGACGCTGGTCGGTGCCACGCGCTCAGAGCCGGCAAGTGGAATCGTGCAGGAAAATCGCACCTGGTCAGCGATGCTCGATGCAAGTTCGCTGGTCGGGGGGCTTTACCGGCTGGAGGCATTCGCATCCCGGGACGGTTTCGAATCGTTTGAAACACTGCGCTCGGTCATGTTGGGTACTTTTGTGCCTGTCCTCGACGAGCCGGCGGCGGGACGCTGGGTCACTCAGCCAGTGCAGTTCAGCGGCAAGGGCCGTCCGGGCGTGGGCGCCGTCGTGAGTTGGTACAACCCGGACGTGCAGTGGCTGGCTCAGGTACCTGTGGTCGATGAGCACTGGCGCGGGGAGGCGACAAGGGAACTGCCTCTGGCGGGTAACTGGTACCGATTCCGGCAGACGCTGACTGACGCAGCGGATGACGCAACGATGTCCGATTGGGCGGACAGTGCGCGTTTTGAAGTCGAAGCCGCGCGCCTGATCAGCCATGCCGGGCGGCGTTTCATATGTACAAGTTGGTGAACTCTGAGTGATGTGTGGCAACAACGCAAGCTGATGCAGTCGCGTTTAATGGCTGAAGGACGCAAGCATATTAAGGCGTGGAATAGTTACCGTTGGTCGGGACTGTCAGGTTTTACAGGTGTAGCGATGCGACGCATCGGTATTCAATGAATGTGACCTGTTTTATCTATCAGCCAGCTTGCCCTTTCTGAGATCCGGCCATGGAACAAGATGATGGTATTAAAGATCCTTCCGACAGCTTCCCCCCGAAACAAGAGGTAGTCTGCGCTGAGGAGATCGGAACGGATGTAGCATTTGTAACCCATGAGCTGCACGCGGAAGAAGACGGTAGGTGGGCGCAGCTTCGAGTGAGCTATGCCTACTCCTACGATGGTTCGACATTTACTTGCATCGTGTCAGCGTACAGAGCAAAAGAGAATCGACGTTATGAAGGGAATGTAAAATTCTATCTTTCGTTGGTTAGCGGTGAAGGTAATGTAAGAGAACTGACGGGCAGTGCTCGCCAGACCGGTGAGTGGATCGATCTTGATGAACCCTATCGAGAAATGATTATCGCCAATCAGAGAAACGTAACAGTGGGGTTCGATTATATTTATGATGTAGATAACGCAAGTGATCCGGTTCTGAAAACCTACAAGATCGCCAATTATCGGATGCCCATTCCAACCATCAGTGCAATCCGAAACTTCACATCTTCAACTTTCGCTGTCAAGGGTACGGGGGCAATATACCGTTATACTGTTGTACTGGACGATGGGCGCGGTACGATTGGGGCAGAAGAGGCTTTCTACGATCCTTGGTCAGTGCCAGTCACCGTGGCAGAAAACAAAAACTCTCTAATGTTTCAAGCATATCAAATGTACGGTGGTAGGGTTTCCGAGCGGACGGGTTATATAACAGTCTACCGCGCTCGAATTACTTTCCCGGCAGCTAATGCTTTGATGTTGGCAAAGGATGTGGTTGGTTTCAGAGGTATTGCTGCGTCGGGTACTGATATCAGAGTAGTTGGGCACTCAAATCACTATGAGAACTGGAGCGACGTTATTACTGTCGGAGATGCCGGTACGAGTTGGGAGGCTAAGGCAACAAAGGTCCCGGTAAGTGGGACGATCTCGGTTACCGCTGAACTCAAATCACCGAATATCAGTCATTTTTATACCGAGGCCGCGACTTTCAGAGTCATGGGTGTGCCGTCAATATCCGAACCACCTGAGTTGGCAATCCATGATCCAGACTTCCTCCTGAAAGGAACCAACGGCCTGGCTGGCGCGCGATTGAGAGCATTTTTCGATCTGACGAATGATTCCGTTCCTGGCTGGGAAGTCGTTAGCGATGTAGACGGGCCGTGGGAGGGGATGATCAAAGTGCCGCCAGGGGCGATCAGCCTTGTTGTCGAACAGGATCTGGATGGCGTGTCATCCGGACGCAGTGCACCACAGGCCTTCAGGATTCGCCCGCCCACCCTGCAACAGCCCACCGTCACCTTCGCTGGAACTACAGTAACTTTCTCCGGCAAGGGTTATTACGATTCCAAACGCAAATCTGAAATCCAGTTCACCGTCAGGGGGGGGGCGGTGCAAGTTCCCACGCCCGCAAATGCCGAAGTGATGCCGAGTGGCACATGGAGCACCGCAGCGCAGGAATGGACTGTCGGTACCTACAACGTTACCGTCATTCAAAAAATCGCTGACAACGCCAGCAGCTGGATCGAGTCGCTCCCGCTGACCTTCGAAGTCAAAAACATCCTCCCCGATGTCAGTGACGTGCAATTCACCAACGACTACCAACCGACCTTCAGCGGCAAAGGCTTCAACGGCGCCATGGTGCATCCAAACAGGCCCAATAGCGGATACCTCGAAGCGCCTGAAGCTGAGGTCGACGGCGGGCGATGGTCTACCAAGGCTTCAACGGTCTGGGGACCGTCGTTCGAGCGTGAGGTACACATAAAGCAATTTCTCGACGGTCATCAGTCGCCAAACTGGTTTGTGCTGAAAGTCACCATCGCGCCGCAGGCCCCTGGCCTGAACGAGCCTGAAGATGACGGACTTTCGCCCAGGTTCAGCGGCACGTGCTGGCCGGGTGCAACCGTGAACATTGAGTACAGCGACGAAACCGGCACTGTGCACAAGGGCATCGTCAGTGCTGGCACGTGGCAGTTCAGGCGCGACAAAGAATTTGCCCTGGATATCACACATACCGTCACGGTAACCCAAGTTGCCGCGCAGCAAACTTCGCAGCCGACATCCACGACCTTTATTGTCAGGAGGCCGATGGTCACGCCAGTGATTACTCAGCCGCCGGACGGCTCGGAAGTCGGCCGTGTCGTAACGGTCGAGGGCACGATGGGAATGGTGGGTGCTACCTTGCAACTGCGTGACAAACGGTTTGGCCGTCCGTTGGGAGAGCCGAAAGTATTGAGCCAGGACGGCGACTGGTCGATTGACCTGAGCCTTCTGGAATTCAGGCTCTACACCTTCGACGCACAGCAGACACTGGACGGTCGACCGTCGCTGTACAGTGACGAGCATGAATTGACGGTGGTGTTGCTGCCGCCAGAATTTCTCCAGCCGATACCAAACGGCAAGTTGCCACGAACTGCATTGCTCGAGGGTACCGGCATGAGGGGCGGGGTTGTCGAAGTCTGTCTGCTAGGGCTCACCGAACCTCTGCTCAGTAATGTCGATGTCGACTGGCACGGCATTTGGCAAGCCGAAGTGACGTTGCCGGTGGGCAGCAAAACAATCTGGGCTCGGCAAAGGTACATGGATGAAAGCGGCACACTGCAGGAGTCGAAAGACAGCGAGCCGCTGCACTTTGACGTCGTGCCGGCCGCCCCCTTCATTGAAACCCCGATCGAGGACGATGCCATCGGGCAGCAGGTGGTGGTGTGCGGTTTTGGCGTGCCGGGCGATACGGTTACGGTGACGCTGGTCGGTGCCACGCGCTCAGAGCCGGCAAGTGGAATCGTGCAGGAAAATCGCACCTGGTCAGCGATGCTCGATGCAAGTTCGCTGGTCGGGGGGCTTTACCGGCTGGAGGCATTCGCATCCCGGGACGGTTTCGAATCGTTTGAAACACTGCGCTCGGTCATGTTGGGTACTTTTGTGCCTGTCCTCGACGAGCCGGCGGCGGGACGCTGGGTCACTCAGCCAGTGCAGTTCAGCGGCAAGGGCCGTCCGGGCGTGGGCGCCGTCGTGAGTTGGTACAACCCGGACGTGCAGTGGCTGGCTCAGGTACCTGTGGTCGATGAGCACTGGCGCGGGGAGGCGACAAGGGAACTGCCTCTGGCGGGTAACTGGTACCGATTCCGGCAGACGCTGACTGACGCAGCGGATGACGCAACGATGTCCGATTGGGCCGATAGTGCGCGTTTTGAAGTCGAAGGCGCGCGCCTTTCCAGAACAATTCCTGAAGCCTGACTTCCGACGAACGGTTATCAAACCTGTCATAAATGACAGTGGACTGAACGGCTTTCGCAGCGCTAAATCGTACTTACTGAATGTGCAGCCCGACGAAGGATGTCGGGCTGTGCGGGCCAGTTGTCGCCTAAAGGAATCTGATCATGGTTGATTCGCGCCGTCCCGCCCTGCAACTGTTCGACCAGTTGTTCAGCGAGAAACAACGAGCACAGGACGTCGGACTGCAGAACCTCGAGACTTACCTGGAAAACGGTGGATCAATTTATCCACTGGTTGAAAAGGGTGTTCAAGGCATGCTCCAGGAGCACTCGCAACTCAGCTTTGAGCAAGCGCAACAATTCTGGCGCGGCGCCAACAGCATAGCCACGTCTCAGCGGCGCCAGTTTATCGAGAGGACGCTGAGGGGGAACAGGGACGCGCCAAAGCGCAGCTCCAGCGGTTTGCTATCGATCGTGGACGGTCCCAATTATCACGCTCTGATCGGTACCGATTTTGCTGCGCTGTGCCCGCCAGATGCGCTGGAGTCCATCTGGTCGCCAGTAGCCTATCTGATCGACTTGTTGCGCTGGGTTCGTGACCGTCTGGAGGGCATCAACAAGGAAGAAAAATATGCGCTGCATAACCGGCGCACGGATTTGCTGGCACTGAGCGTCGACTTCAATGCGGTTTATCAGTCGATCTCGTCTGTGGACATCATCGTCGAGGTGCTGGAGAAATTCATTGCGGCGAACACGGATGTCGATTCGATCGAAGACGCGCTGATCGCAGCTCGCTACCCCAACGGCCTGCCTTATTACCAGCATTGGGTCACGATTGATGGTATCGCGCAGGTTCATGATCTGTCGGTGGGCGACTTTGAGCACCGGGTCGACCTCTCTTATCCGTATTTTCTGCAAACCAATGGTCGGGGTGCCAATACTGCAAAGGGTTTCGCCCACGCTTCGCGGCTTGGCCCTTATCAGCGCCTGTTGCTGACAGAAACCCGAGCGGATTTCGAAGATCGCGAAAGTTTCTTTGCGCATAACTTTGGTACCACCAAGCTCGACGAATACCGGTTCCTCAATCAGGTGGTGTTCCTGGGTGAGCGCACCAAGCTCGACAGTCGGCAGATCGAAGCCCTGCTGTCGATTGGCGACTTTGCTCCGGTGCGCTCGAGCAATGTCACCTATATAGATGACAAGCCCGAGCATCCGGAAAGCGAGCGCTCGGGGTCAATCTATATCAATGACAACACTGCGCCGGCGGTGCGTATCGATAATGCAAGCGAGCTTCGGCATCGATTGACGGCAAATCCCGACGAGTCCATCGGGTTCAATCTTTATGACCGACTGAATCGGATGGTGCGCCTGGCGAGCTGGACCGGATTGCCGTTCGATCAGGTAGACGTAGTGTTGGCAGCTGCCATCAGGGCGACAGCGCTCGGCAATCGGCCTGAAGACTCTTCAGACAAAATGGAAATAACCAATGGCGTCGTGCATGCACTTGGCCTGTTTCAAAAGTTGCGCGAGCGCTACCAATGCACTGCCGCGGACTTCGCGGTTTTTATCGGTGAGATGTCGGTTTATGGCCGCGGCGAAGCGCTTTCGCAGTTCGATCAGTTGTTCAATTTCGAATCAGGCTATCGCGAACCTTTCAAGCTCGACAACGGTGCGTTTGCGGTAACACCTGTGCCTGGCATGGTGGATCTGACGATCAGCCAGCTCTGCAGTGGCCTGGCGATTGATCCGCAGACTTATTACGTTCTGGCGAAAACAGTGGCCAAGGCTTATGGCTTGACCGAAACACTGAATCGCAACGCAGCGATCATCTCAAGTTTTTATCGTTTGGTGTCGCTGCCCCGGCTGTTGAACATCACACCGGTTGAAGGTGTACTGATGCTGTCGATGCTGGGCGGCGATGAATGGATCAACCGCTTTGCCGGTGTCCCTGTCATTCACGATGTTCCGGACGGTTTACCGGATGCGCTGGAACTGATCGAGGCTATGCAAAGTTGCGTGCAGTGGTGCGCGCAAAACAGTCTGCCGGTGTCGTGGATGTTGCAGCATGCGGTCGACGCGCCACCGGTACAGGAACTGTCCGAACAGGATGAGCAGTTTTTCGAGCAGATTCGCAATTTGCTGCCGACGGCACAGCTGTCCAATAGCACTTTCCTTATGGCTGGCGTACCGACCGCCGGTGCTACTGACTGGATCGAATTCCTCGCGACGTCCGCCGACAGCCTGGGGCCGATAACCGATTTGTATGGTCTGATCCTGCCCTATGAGCAAGGCGCTGAGACGTATCCGGCCTTCGTCCTTCAAAAGATCTCATGGGCGGTCAATAGCGCCTTGGGTGAGATCGAGCCAGCATTGCGGCAGAACATCATCACCAGCATGGTCAGTGCTTTTCTACAGATGCGCGATGCTCAGACTTCGCTGGTAAGGGAGACGCTGGCGGCATACGCCGGCGTGGGTGTGGATCAAGCGTTGCTGGTCCTGGATTGGGCAGGCGTCACGGTGCATCAATTACTCCTGCATGTATTGGAGCGAACCGATATGCAAGCCGAGGCGTCCGGCCGTACACGTGACCGAGCCGCAAGCGCATCATTTGATCTGCTGGCTGAAATTCGCCGGCGCAGTGAGGTGGTGTCGACACTTGGGTTAAGCGCCGCGCTGTTGCAGGAATATCTGGATAGCGGCTACAAGGACTGGCTTGTTCAGGCCGACAAACATACGTTGACGGTGCGCACTCTTTATTACCTGACGACGCTCACTCGCGCTTTTGCCCTCGCTTCAACCGCGAGCGGCCAATCGCCACAGAAGCTTTTGGATTACCTGCGTCAGGTCAACGCATTGCCGGCAGTCAGCGGTGATGCGAAAAGGCTTGCGCAACAGGCGTCTGCCATCAAGCTGGCGAATTTTTTTGGCTGGAGCGTGCAGGAAGTACGCGAATGTGTCAGCCGCATCGATGCCGACGGGATTCTGAAGAACCTCAGCCAGCTCGATTTGTTGATGCGCGTGCTGACGCTGTCCACCGCGACCGGTATGGATGCGTTAACGATTTTTCTCATCGGTAATCTGCCCGAGACGGTCGACAAAAGTTCCTACGCCAAGGCCGCTGAACATGCCCTGCTCGGCGAGTCCAGTGCGCAGGCGCCAATTGTGCATGCACCGGGCGACGTCACAGGGCTGGTCACGATGACGTGCGAAGTGGTGGATAACAGCACCGTTGTGGCCAATAAGCCAGGCGAAAAAGTCACTTACAAGGTGACCCTCAAAGACGCCAACGGGGAGCCGCTGAGTGGCGTCACCGTCCATTGGCGCGCCACTTTGGGCACCATTAAGGACGACACCACCCTGATCGACGGGACGCTTGTGGCCGAGTTTATTCCCGGCAATGTCATGGGTCACGACACGCCATTGCTCTGGCTGGATTTGTTCGAACCGCAATATGCCCCTTCCATCGAGATCACGGCCGATTTCGCTACGCTGTTTTTCCCGCTTGAGGAACTTTCACCTACGCCTCTGGATACAGTGGAATACGGCCATGAAGTAGAACTTTATGCGGTGCTGGAAGACGCCTACGGAAACCGCGGACAGAACTCGCTGGTGGAGTGGTTCTGGACAATCGAAGCGCCCGCCAAGAGGGATGCCGTCACTATTCGGCCGGCGCAGGGTTTTACTGATCAGCAGGGGCTTACACGGGTTTTTGTTTCAAGCAGGACGGGCGGCACATTCGTGTTCAGTGTTCGCACTCAGTCTGGGGAAAGCGAAAGAATATTCACCAATGCCATCACGTTCGCCCGGAGCTAGTGGCAGGACGTTGCGTACTGCCTGGCGAACGTTTGTCCCCGGGCCATATTCCAAGGAGCGAGATCATGGCACTGAATAACATTGGCGGGCTGCTGGAAAAACGTCGCTCGGCCCTGCTCGAATACTGCATTGGTCAAGTGGCCAATACCCGGTACCCGTTTCTGAAAACGCCTGAAGATCTGTTTGAATTGCTGCGCATCGACCCGCTTGACACTTATCAGGTGAAGAGTTCCAGAGTTGCCGAAGCGACAAGCTGTGTGCAGCAGTACATTCATGCGGTGTATCGAAAGCTGGAGCCAGGCTTTGGAGATCATGAGTTCGACAAGCGTCATCTGCACGAATGGATTTTTTACAGCAATTATTCCGATTGGGCGGCGATGCAAAAAATTCCATGCTATGCGGAAAACTTCATCATTCCATCAGTGCGACTGCGCAAAACCAGTCTGTTCAGAAATCTGGAAAACAACCTTAACCAGGCCCGTTTGAACAACGATACCGTGCAGGCTGCGCTGCAGGAGTATCTACAGGCATTCGAAAAAATCTGCGATCTCGATGTGATCAGCTGTTTCATGGATGGCATGACACCGGCCAAAGCCGATTACTACTTCCTGGGGCGGCAGCGAGTGCAGCCGTTTCAGTATTTTTGGCGCAAGGCCGAGATCGAACTGAGCCCGGCCAGCGCGGCGGTCAACCCGGCGGCCTGGAGTGAATGGCAAGCGGTGGAAATCCCCACCACCAATCAGGTGCTGGATATCCGCCCGGTGTTCTGGAATGGCCGGTTATGTGTGGTCTGGGCCGAATGGCGTGACGCGGTCGTCGGCAGCGCAGCGGAGGCTTTCAGCCCGAGCAAATTGGTGATCAATCTGGCATTCATGACACAGAACGGGCAGTGGTCGGCGCCGTTGTGTGTGCACAGTTCAGAGTGCAAGGACAAGCTTTTGGCGAGCCCCCCCCGACTGATTGCGACTGTGCATGCTGATTACCTTAATCCGAAGGGCAAGTTGGGGATTCTGTTAAGTGGCAAGTTCTCTAAGAAGTCACCCGCAGATTCTCCACCGGAAGATTCTGCTGAAACGGATCTGACAGTGCATGCGATTTACGACGTGCTGATGCGCCCCCTTCTGGACGGTGGCGCGTGGCTGGATCTGGCACTCAAGGAGCGATTCGTCAGCAGCGATACGGTTCAGCACCCGCTCGACATTCAGGTTACTGCTGTCCCTCGCATAACGAACCATGGTTCCCTGACTCCCTATCTTGGTCTGAACGTTATGGCAACGCGCGTCGATGACAACGATGTGCTGACGGTGCAGGGTTTCTGCAGTCCCACGGGACTTGAAAGCGCTACGTTGAATATGGTGCTGCAAGTGACGGGATCGTCTGATATCGATCCGCCGCCGATTAGTGAACTCCAGGATGCAAGCGGTGGCTGGACAACTCAAGCGTGGACTTCCCGGCGGGCGAAAGGCACATGGGCTACGCCAGTCACGGTCTTATTCGCCTCTCCCAGTTCCCCTACAGGACAGAAAGAGTTCGACCTGACGATTGTCGATCTCATGGACTTCGTCCCGCCAACTCTGCACAGGAGCAGTGCAGGCACGGCACAGTTCCTGTCATTCAATCAAGCTGGACTGGCGTTGAAATACGTTCGGCTCAATTCATTATTCGGTTCGGAACTGGTAAGGCGTTCGAATATTTCCGTGGACGCCGTGCTGGACTGGTCCAACCAGTTCATTCTCGAACCGTCGCCGACCGGCGCAGAATTTGTTGAACTCAATGGTCCCTTCAACGGTGCCAACGGTCTGAATTTCTGGGAATTGTTTTTTCACCTGCCGCATTTGATAGCCACCCGGTTGCGTGATGAAGAGCGCTTCCAGGAAGCGCAGGACTGGCTGCATTACGTGTTCGATCCACAGGCAACCCAGGATCGGAAAGATCCGCCGGTCCCGATCATGAACCCGAAACCGGCGTACTGGCGTTGCCGGCCTCTGGATATAGAGGGGGCGGGAAGTAATCCGGGGTGGGAAATCCAGAATCCCTCTGATCCGGATGCCATTGGCTATGCCGCGCCCGCGCATTTTCAGATCCTGATGTTCACTGAGTATGTGGAAAACCTGATGGCGTGGGGCGATTGGTATTACCGCCAATTGACCCGTGACAGTCTGGTGGCCGCCAAGCTCTGCTACGTCCAGGCCGGGTTTCTGATGGGCAAGGCGCCCACCGCCGACACAGCGACTCGTTGGCAGACCGCCACCGTTGAAAACCTTCTGGCCCAGAGTGATTCACGACCGCCTCTTGAAGCGCTTGAAGATACGCAGGATTTCAACCTGGCGGATTACCCGATCGCTTCCGATACCCCGCCGATGCTGGGATTGTTGGCAAGCAAACCTTTTGAAATTCCGATCAATCAATCGCTGCTCGACCTGTTTGCAAGGCCGCAGCAACGGCTCGGTTACCTGCGCGACAATCTCACCATCGATGGCAAACCGCTGGACATATTGCTGTTCAGCCCGATGACGGATCCCAGGCAATTGCTCCGCGATCTGGCCGCTGGCAGCGCGGCCGGACCCAGACCGATGGGGGGGCGGCTGGTGGTCAATGCCTACCGTTGGCGTGTCACGTTCGAAGTCGCACTGCGTGGGGTACAGAGTCTGCGGGATTTCGGCAGTCTGGTGCTGCGACTGCTTGAACAACGCGACCGTGCCGAACAAGAAGAACTGCAGCAGAACCATTTGCTGGAGTTGGGCCGTTACGCCGAAACGGTGCAGGAACAATCCATCGCTCAACTGGAGGCGAATGTAACAGCGCTTCAGCAAAGCCGGGCAATGGCGCAGGAGCGGGCCGATGCCTATGCAACGCGTTACAACGAGAACGTTTCGCCGATCGAGTACCAGGTCATGGCCAGCCTGCAGCAGTCGAAAACATCAGCCCTGCAGGCCAAAGCCGTCAGAGTGGCAGGGGGCGTCATCGCGGCGTTGCCGAAAATCTATGGTACTTCCAACGGTGGCTTCAAGCCCGAACACGCATTCGATGCAATGGCTTTCGGTTTTGACGTCTCTTCGTCACTGCTGCAAATCGACGCCGACCGACAAGCCACGACCGAAGGCTATCGTCGCCGCCGCACTGAATGGGCGCTGCAACGCGATCAGGCGCTGGCGGAGGTGGGCGCAATCAATGCGCAGATCGAAGCGCAAAGCCATGCGGTCAACGCAGCAAGATCCAGCCTTGAACAGACGCTTCGGGCCAACAGTCAAGCGTTGACCATGTTCAACTTCCTCAAGAAACGCGCGAGCAATGCCGAGTTGTTCGGCTGGATGCTTGGCCAGCTAAAAGCCCTGCACTACCAGGCGTACGACGCGGTCGTCAGTCTGTGCCTCAGTGCGCAGGCTTCGCTGGCTGCTGAAACCGGCGATTATGATGCACCGGTCCCTTTGCCTCAGGCCTGGCTCGATCACCGTTATGGTCTGGGCTCTGGCGAACAGTTGCACATGTATCTGCTGGACCAGGAACGCAGGCGCTTGCAAAGCTACGAGCGGCGGCTGGAGCTGGTCAAAACAGTTTCCTTGCGGCAGTTGTGCGACGACGGCATCGAGCCTCAAGAGGGCGTGAGCAGTTGGGCAGATGCACACCAGCAATTGATGGCAACAGGTGTATTGGAGTTCAGACTGACCCAGTTGCTGTTCGACCGGGATTACCCCGGCCATTTCTGCAGGCAGATCAGTTCAGTGGAGGTGGATCTGCCTGTCCTGACCGGTCCTTACGAGGATGTCCGGGCAACCTTGCTGCAGATCAGTAGCGTGACGGCGACCCGGCCCACCACACAGTCTGTGCAGTACCTGCATACGCCGACCTCAGGTGTACCTGGCGATCTGGTGTTCAACCTGCGCAGCGCTCAGCAGATCGTTTTATCGGTAGGGCTTTCCGACAGTGGCCTGACCCACCAGAAACCTGATGAAGGTTTACTCAACCCGTTTGAATGCACGGGTGCGGTTTCCCACTGGCGACTGAGTTTTCCTCGACCGCTAAAACAGCCACAAGCTGCAATGCTCAAATCCTTGACCGATATCATTATCCGCGTGCGCTACACCGCCAAAGCCGGCGAGCCGACGTTCGCCCAAAAAGTCACAGACCTGGTTACCAAGGCTGAAAACGCCAGTTTGAAGATGCCAGTCGAAGGAGCAGGCGACCATGAGTGATCCCGTGGTGCAAAACAATCAGAATCTGGTGCTCAATGGTGACTTCAACGATCGGCTCAAAGAGTGGCGCCCCAGCGGGATGGTTGGCCTGGCGAGAGAATTCTATGCTGACGAGTTAGTCAATTTCATGGAGGTCGGTGTCGGGGCTTCGGCTACACAGGTAATCAAGGCACCCAAGACCCCCGGCGCCCGCGCGGGTTACGAACTGACGTTTCTGTGCGAACTGCGGCCCGGAGTTTCATGGTCGGGCGAATCGGGCTGGTTGCACATCCGCAAGAGCGGCGATGTGTTAATGAGCATCGAACTCACGGCAGAAGAAGGCCGGAAACAGGTGCACGAAGACGCCGGACTGGGGGCGGAGCAGCCGCTGGAATTCAAGCCCCGGGTGTATCAAAGATCACTGGATCAATTGGCGTTCGTCGAAGATGACGAATTGAGCTTCGAGGTCAGCGGTGTCCCGCGCAACGCGGGCGACCGTAGTTCGACAATCTGCATCACTCGAATCGACCTGCAACTGAAGCTTGAACCGTTGCAACTGCAGACGGTGCGACTGGATGACGAAGTTCTGTCACCAGGCCAGACGTTACACCTTTGCCTGGGCGCTTCCCTTGGCGATGACCCGGACGGCTCTTTGTACATTGCGCATCGACTGTCTTTTACCCCTGTAGACGGCAGCGTCTGGCTGGGTACGGATATCGCACTGATCATTCAGGGCAACCCATTGGAAGCAGTCAAGGCAACCCCTGACTGGGGAGTCGATCAACCGCTGCTGTCGCAATGGTCGCTCGACTGCCCGGATATGGGAGAAGAGAAAAGTCATGACTTCACAATAAACCTGGTGAACCAGTACAACACCGAGCCTTATGCGATTGACGTGTCGCTGGGGCATCATCGATTGGCGCTTCGCGAAGTGCAGACTGCGGCGTATTACCCCGTCCTCGAGTATGCACAAAGCGTCCGGTTGGGCGTGCAGGTCCTTTCGTTCTACACCGGCCGTTCGCTTGATGGTCGAGAGGTCAGGTGGACGAGTATCGGGCAGGGCGTGCAGGGCACCGCAGTCACTGATGAACAGGGCCTGGCTTACTTCGATTTCGTCCCTGAGCAAGCCGGCGATTTTGTCATCACAGCGTCGGTCGACAGCGCTTATTACGGCAATGGCGAGGTGACTCACGAATTTCCAGTCACGGTGCTGGCGACCGACCCATGGCGCGACTTGCATTGCGTTGTCGAAGAGCAGGTAACCCTGTGGGGCGCGACCGGTTATCCCAATCGCGGCACTGATTACCCCTTCATCGTGCGCTTGCCCGCCGACAGCCCTTTGCTGGCGACTGATCTATCGCTGCACTGGAGCGGCGTCGGGCATGAAGAGTTGAAGGTCACGGTCAACCCGCCACTCCAGCAACCGGTCGCTTTCAATGGCGACGATAGTCTCTGGACGCTGGCCTGCGAGGACTGGCTGGATGGTCGCTTCGAACTGTCATTGGTCTGCTCGAAGTTGTTACTGCCATCGCCGCGTAAACCCATGTCGCTGGCGCGCAACAAGGTCAGGATCGCTGACACGCGCGGCCCGAATATTTCGCCGGTTGTCGAGAACTACGAAAAGACCTTGATGCGAGTGCAGGTGGTGCATGTCACTGACAAAGGTGCCGGTGAGCCAGTAATTGATGCGTTCGTCGACTGGCAAACCCCCGAGGGTATTGTCAAGTCTCGTACTGGCAGCGGTGGCTGGGCCAGCCTGTATTACTGGCCGTTGAAGGCTTTGAGCAACGAGACGATTACCGCCAGTGTGAGAGCCTACGAAGGCGGGCCGGCAGATGGACACACGTTTTCGGTCACGGCGTTTGCACGAGACGAGTGGAAGGACAAGGTCAGGATCACGTTTGATGGCTTTCAAATTTCCAGTGACGGAATCGCTTGCAAGCGAGGCAAGACGCACATCCTGACGGTCCGTGCATATGAGAACAGCCCGCTGATTGGCGAGGCAATTACGCTCGGTTGGCGCAACGCAAAGCCAGAGATCGGGCTTGCGGTGAGCGACCTTGATATGCCGAGAATATTGCGCGAAGGGGAAGATCTGAGTTGGTTGTTCAGCTCTGATCGTATCGAAAGTACCAGCAGTATTTTCGAGGTAAGTTTGCTCACCGACACTCTCACGAACAAGGATTTTTCTTGCCGACTGTTATCACCTGACCTCCATGAAGAAATGACCGTGGTCCTGGATCAGATGACCGATCTCAGGGGGCAGCCGCTCTTTCCGTGTATTGGCGCTATACATCGCTATATCTTCCGCACCAATGCGCTGAGTCCTTTAGTGGGTATCCCCATGGATCTGATGTGGAGGGGAAGCCCGGCGGCAGAGCTCGGAATCGAGTTGAGCCCACCCCCCAAAAGCGAAAATGTTGTGGACGACAGCGGGTTTACCTGGACGCTGGACTGTTCAAAAAGTACCAAACCCGGGGTTTTCAAACTTCAGTTCATTATCAGTACCCATGGCTTGAGCGACATCAATACGATGACCCTGGCCCACAATAAAATCACGATCGAAGACGTCCGTGCATCTGCGGTGGATCCGGTCATTGGGCAGGATCCTGCGTGGATGTGGCTGAAGGTACGCTCCCCTTATCGTCCCGACCTCCCTCTGGAGCAAGTGGCTGTTCAATGGACAGCCGACGGCAGCACCGAAGTGCACGGGACGGGGGCCGACGGCTGGAGTGGTTTTCCCTTTGCGCCAACCACGGCAGGTGAGCATGTGGTGACAGCGGCGGTTATCAGCCCTTATGACCGTTTTGAAGAGCGCCGCTCCATGCAGGTTCTAGCGCTGGAAGGGGATCCGTGGGACGGATTCGAATACAGTTTCGACTCCAGACCGTTTCAGCCGCTGGGTCAAAGCGCTGAATTCCCCCGGCGCAAGGGGCAGCATCAACTGAGCGTGAGTGCTCCGGCTGGCAGTGCGCTGCATGACCAATATCTGACACTGGGCATGACCGGCACCGGGCCGGCGGAATTGGGCTTGCGCTTCGAGGAACCACGTCTGGGTGATCCCAGGTTTTTTTCGGAAGCTGGAATGACCTATCGGTTCAACGCGGGCGACCTCAAGGACGGGAGTTTCGGCCTGCGCTTTGCCTCGGCGCGGTTGGCCAGGCTTTCTCCAGTTATTGCGATGTCGCTGGGGCAAGGCGAACAGGTGGTAAAGATCGCCGAGCGTTCGCGAAGCAGTCAGACACTGCTCTGGGGCGAGGCGGTGTCGGAGCAGGTCGTCATTGTTTCGGCCATCAGTAACAGGCCAATGGTGGGGATGAAGGTTGTCTGGCGCAGCCCGGACCTTGGTGAGGTGACCACCACTACCAACTTCTACGGTGAAGCGCGGATACGGTTCGTGCCGACAACACCGGGTGCGGCGCAACTGACCGCCACGGTGGGCGATGCGCTGTATTCGGAGTCGATTTCCTTAGCGTTTTTGCTGCACGAGCCCCGGGAGATCAAGGAACTGGTCAACGATGATCCGAGCGGGTATCCGGGGCAACAGATGACCGCGCAAGTCCTGGTAGTGTCAGCGAGTACCGCGCAACCCTTGGCCAATGTCGAAGTGATGTGGGAGTACGACCGCACCTCGCTGCCGACAACCCTGACGGATGCCGAAGGCAAGGCAACGGCGCGCATTGTCTTGGAAGGAGCAGGCGAGGCTGCGTTGCGGGCGTCGGTAAAGGGTGGTTTGGCTGGCTGGGTGGTAAAAACGCTCTGGTTGACCGTCACTGAGCGTCCAGCAGCGGTGGAATCCGTTGTTGCGTCGCCTAATCCGGTCCCCTTGCAGACCTACGTCTCCATGACCGCGCTGATTGTGGCCAAGGAGGGGCGAGAGCCCATGCCCAGACGGAAAATCCTTGTCTCCACTAATGGAGCACCGTTCACTGAGTCGTTTACCGATCACAGCGGGCGATACCAGGCTCACTGGCGGCCGATGAGCCTTACGGATCAGATTTCACTGGTCGTCAAAGTAGAAAACAGCGACGGCACTTCGGACAGCGACGCTGTGTATGTTGCAGTCACCAACTGATCGAATCTGTCAGATCGCAGCGGTCTTTTTCCAACTCATGTAGCTTGTCACCAGTCCGGCCCCCAGCTCGGCGGGCCGAACATCCATCACTGCAACGCCATGGGCAGTCAGCCGCTCATGGCGTTGCGAGCGGTCATTGAGAAAATCGATGGTGCCGCAGTAGGCTAATGCTTCGGGCAGTGTTTGCACTGGCGTCTGGCGTAACGTATCCAGCGCTTCCTCGCGCAGGCTCGCCACCAGCACCCGATGTTGCACGCTCAACCGTCTGACCGCGCCCAGCACTTGATCATCTTCATCGCGCAGATTGGTCACCAGCACTACCAGCGCCCGGCGCTTTTGGCGGGCCAACAACTGGTTGGCGGCAGCCTGGTAATCAGCAGGGAGCTGGGTGCTCCCAAGGTCATAAACAGCGTTGAGCAAGACATTCAATTGGCCGCTGCCTTTGACAGGCGCGACATGGCGCGGCTCATCACCGGCAAAGGTACTCATGCCCACCGCATCCCCTTGGCGCAACGCCACATAGCTAAGCAGCAGGCAGGCATTGAGCGCGTGATCGAAGTGCGACAGCTCACCATCGTGGCTGCGCATCTGCCGGCCGCAATCGAGCAGGAAGATGATCTGTTGATCGCGTTCATCTTCGTACTCGCGGGCAATCGGCGTGCGCTGGCGGGCGGTGGCTTTCCAGTCGATCTGGCGCAGGCTGTCGCCCTCGCGAAATTCGCGCAACTGATGGAACTCCTGACCCTGACCGCGACGTTGTCGCTGACGTATGCCGAGCTGGCTGAGCCAGTTGTCGACGGCGCGCAACTCACCGCCGTAAAGCCGGGCGAAGTCCGGGTAGACACGGGTCTCATCGCGGACGCTGAGCAGGCGTTTGCCGGACCATAATCCCAAGGGGCTGGGCAGGTTGACTTCGCACTGTTCGAAGCAGAAATGCCCGCGTTCGAGAGGTCGCAGACGGTAGGTGAGCTGGCTGACATGGCCGGGTTGAAGCTCGACAACTGTTGGCAGATATTCAAACGCGAGGCCGTCGGGTACGTGGTCGAAGAAATTGATCTTCAGTGGCTCGGCAAACTCATGGGCGATTTGCAGCTTTACCTCTCCCCAGCGCCCGAGCGCCAGGCTGCCGGGCATCTGTCGTTTGATGCGCGGCGAGGGCAGGCGTCTGAGACGTACGGCGTCGATAACCGCCAAGGCCAACAGCGCCAGCAGCAACCCCCAGTTGATCGAAATCAGGCTCGACGGGAGCTCTCTGCCAAGTGCCTGAAAGGCGCCGAGCACAATGCTGACTAATAGCAGCAGCGCCAGCCAGATCAGCAGCAGACGCGAGGGTTTCACAGACGCGGCGCCGGCACTTGATCGAGCAATTGCGTGAGCACCTGATCGACCTGCAGGCCTTCGATATCCAGCTCCGGCGCGATGCGCACGCGATGGCGCAACACCGCCAGCGCGCAGCCTTTGATGTCATCCGGGATTACAAACTCGCCGCCGCGCAACAACGCCCGGGCACGGGCACAGCGAACCAATGCAATCGAGGCGCGTGGCCCGGCGCCGAGGGTCAGCCCCGGCCAGGTGCGCGTGCTGCGCGCCAGGCGCACGGCGTAATCAAGGACCTGATCGTCCAGCGGCAGATCGCTGGCAATACGCTGCAACGCCTGCACGTCTTTGGCTTGCAACACCGTGCGCAGCGGTTGCACATCGAGCATGTCGGCGCGGGTCGAACGACAGACCTGACGGACCATGTTCAGCTCCTGATCGGCGTCGGGGTAATCCATGCGCACCTTGAGCATGAAACGGTCGAGCTCGGCTTCCGGTAGCGGATAGGTGCCTTCCTGTTCGATCGGGTTCTGCGTCGCCAAAACCATGAACGGTTGCGCGATGAGCAGGGCGCGACCTTCGAGCGTCACCTGACGCTCCTGCATGGCTTCAAGCAATGCCGCCTGGGTTTTTGCCGGGGCGCGGTTGATCTCGTCCGCCAGCAGCAGGTTGGTGAACAGCGGGCCTTTGCGCAGCTTGAACTGCTCGGTCTGCAAGTCGTACACGGCGTGACCGGTGACGTCACTGGGCATCAGATCCGGGGTGAACTGGATGCGCGCGAACTCGCCGCCGAAGCATCGCGCCAGTGCCCGCACCAGCAAGGTCTTGCCCAGCCCGGGCACGCCTTCGAGCAGCACATGGCCGCCGGCAATCAGCGCGGTCAGGACATCGTCGACCACCGCTTCCTGGCCGATCAGCGCCTTGTTCAATTCGTTGCGCACCGCCTGCGCCAACTGGCTGGCGCGCTGGCGCTGCTGGGCGGCGTGCGTCACGCTGCCGGGCTCGATCTGTTCAGTCATAACGCGTTCCTCAAGGTTTGCAGATGAGCGACCTGACGGCTGAATTCGGCGCTGGACAAACGCTGCTTCGGTCGTGGGCTCAGGGCCTGGCTGATGGCGCGGGTGGGTTGCCGGGTCAGGCGCGATAACGCCAGCCATTGCTCGGCCACATTCAATTGATCGAAACCGGGATGGCGGCGGCGGGCGCGGCGCAGGATGTCTTGTTGCAAGGCTTGCAGCAGCGCCTGCTGGCCGTTGTGGCGCAGCAGGAAGTCGGCACTGGCACGCAGATGCTCCAGCAGTTGGCGGCGACCTGCTGGCGCTGGCATTTGCACCGGGCCGTGACGCACGCCGGCCTGCCACAACCACAGGCCGATCAAGCCGAGCAGGGCGACGATGGCCTGCGGGAAGTAGCGCCAGAGCAAGGTCCACAAGCCATCGTGCGCGGTGTTGTAAATCAGCGTGACGTCGGTGTCGGCGCTCAGATACCAGAGCAGCCAGGCGTTGTCGTATTTGCCGATAGCGCCGGTTTTCCACAGCTCGGCATCGGTGACCGCGGTGATCGTGCCGAGGCCGTACACCCGTTGCATCATGTGCGTGGCTTTGGCGCTGTTGGCCCAGGCTTGCGCGACATTATTCGGGTCGTCGAGGTGGAAGTCGGTGTCGAAACCGGCGTAGGCCGGTGCGTCTTCGTCTTCCAGATACAGTTTGGTCAGTTTCGGGAAGCGGTCCTTTTCCACTTTCTCGGGAGGATCTTTCAAGTCCTTGCTCAGCGATTGGTGCAGTTGCACCTTGTCGAGCAGCAGATCATTGCTTTGCCCGGTTTGCGCATCCCACAGCGACTCGGCGACAAATACCAAGCGTCCGCCGGCGCGAGTCCAGTTCAGCACCTGATCGACTTCACGCGGCGTCATCCGCGCGCGCTCGCCGAACAACAACAAGGTGTGGCTGTGCGGATCAATCTGCGGCAGCACCGCCAGGGTCTCGGCGTGACTGACCGCGAGGCCACGCTCGCGCAGGAACATTTCCGCCGCCAGATAAGGATTGGCTTGTGCGGCAGGCGAGGGGCCGTGATCGACGGTTTCCTGATAGGGCCGGGCCTTGAGGTAGAGGAACAGGCTCAAGCCGCCCAGCAGCACAAGCGCCAGCGCAGCCATCGACCAGCCGATGCGCCGGTTCAATGCCTGGATCCTTTGCCGAACAATTCACGCCAGCCGTTGCACAGCTCTGCTTGCAGGTGCGCAGCTGGAAGTCGGTGTCCGTAGGCCATGTTCTGCCAGTGAACAGTGAGGTTGCGGCTGTAGGCGAGCAGGTCCGGGCGTTGCAATTGCTCAATGCGGTTGAGGATCTGGCTCTCGGTGTCGGCGGCTTTCAGCGTCAGGTCGAAGTCATGCAACAGATGGCTGAGCAGGCCGCGATAGAGCAGGCCCAGCGCGGCGCGAGGTTCACTCAGCCACAATTGTTCGGCGCTGCTGGCAATGTCATCCGGCAGGGTTTCACGGTTCAGTTCGAGGCCGAAGACTTGTGGCGACGCCGGCGGTTTGCTGCGCGCAGGCAGGTTCGGGCGGCGGCTGACGAAAGCCCCGAGGAATTCGCGATAACGCCAGGCCAGCCAGCCCAGCGCGGCAATCAGCGCGCCCCACAACAGCACCTCAATCACGTTCGCCAAGGCATCAAGGTGTCGACCGTCGAGCCAACCGAGCAGGGTTTTCAACCACTGCGGTGCCTCACCCGCTTGCGCGTCTTTGGCCGGGCTTGCCGGGTCGTCGCCAAAGCGATAACGGGTGACGCTTTCCTTGTTCTTGAACGGCGGTTGTTCGAGCAGCGACTCAATGCTGTCGCGCGATGCCTGACTGGTCAGCGGCTGATTGAGCAACCGTGGAGCATCCGGCGCATCGCTGGCCCACACCGGTTGCAGGTTCGGCAGCAGCAGACACGCCGCCAGCAACACGCCGAGCACGCCGTTGTTCAAGCGCTGGCGCAGACGGCGGAAGACCAGCTCGATGTCCCAGGCTTCCAGTTGTGTGCGGCGGTTCAGGTACAGGCTGAAACCGCAGGCGACATACACCGGTCCCCAGGCCACCAGGATCAGCGCATAAAAAACGTTGGTCAGGTGCTCCAGCCAGCGCCAATCCTGATCGGCGGCTAGCAGCAGCGATTGCCAGTCCCAGTCGGTCTCGATCTGCTGCGGCAAGAGCATGTAGAACAGCAGCATCAAGCCGATCCACAGTGCGGTCTCCAGATGCACGCCGATAATCGTCAACCATTGCGCGGCGCCGCCGTTGCGTTGCAGCAGCACCTGCAGACGTTGTTGTCTGGCCTCGCCGTCGAGACCTTCGAGTTGCGTCACCGGCAGCACAAAGCTGCGACTCAGGCTCAGCCGGCGCCAGGTCAGACTGGCCAGCAGTTGCGGCTTGAGCAGGCGCGGCCACTCGCGCAAGGCTTGTCTGAGGGTTGGCGTTTCACCGAACAGCGCTTTGGAGAGGATGTACAGCGGCAGGCGTTCGTAGGCCGGTTTCAGCCACCAGAAAATGAACACCGCCAGCGATGGCGAATCCCACAGCAACAGGCTGAGCAGGGCGAACAGCGGCAGGGTGACGATCGCCCAACTGCTCATCAACAACCGCCGATGCTGCTGGCTCATCAACACGCCCAGGTCCATGGCTTCCCAGGTCGTGCGCGGGCGGATCACTACGCTGGCGTCACTCAGGCGCATGACGAATCCTTCCGGCCAACGACAGATAAACCGCGACGGCCAACCATAGCGCGGCGCCGACGGCGTATTTGGTCAGCGGCGTTACGCTGGTTTTCGACGACCAATAAGCCTCGATAAAGGCTGCGATCAACAGGAACAGCATGGCCCCACACACCAGCAACACGCTTTTGCGCGCGGCCAGGCGCAGCGCCTCGCCCCATGTCAGGCGTCCGGGGGCGATCAGCGCCCAGCCCAGCTTCAGGCCCGCCGCTCCGGCGAGGGCGATGGCGCTCAGTTCGAACGCACCGTGGCCGATCACGAACGACCAGAAGGTCTGGCCGAAACCGATCTCGCTGAGATGCCCGGCCACCGCGCCGATGATCATGCCGTTGTATAGCAGAAAGAATCCGCTGCCCACGCCCATCAGCAAACCGCTGGCGAATGTCTGAAAGGCGATGCCTGTGTTGTGCATGACGTAATAGCCGAACATCACCCAGTCTTCGCTGGCCGCCCGTTCGGCCGAGCGTCCGAGGTGGCCGGCAACGGGGTCGTACATGCCCTGCATCTCGCGCACCTGTTCGGCCGGGATCAGGTTGTAGATCAGTTCCGGGAACAGATAAACCAGCACGCCGAAACCGATCAGGCTGCCGAAAAACAACAGGCTGGCGGCCGCAACGAAGTGCCATTGTTCGCGCACCAGTCGCGGGAAGTCGGCGAGGATAAAGCTGATGATGAGCGCCCCGAGGCGACTGCGATGCCGATAGAGCTGTTGATGGCCGCGCAGCACTTGCTGCTGTAATGAATCGATCAGAAAACTGCTGTAGCCACGCGCCTGGGCCAGAGCCAGATGTTGGCAGAGACGTCGGTATGCCTTGGGGAAATCGCTGACTTGCGCCGTATCCTTGCCGTGTTCGAGGCGTTCGAGCGCCACGGCGAAGCGCTCCCATTCGGCCTTGTGGCGACTTTCGAACAGGCTCTGCTTCATGGGGTCGGCCCCAACAAACCGCGCGCGATGCCGTTGAGTTCAGACACGGCCTTGGGCGCAGAGATGTGCAGCGGCTGCGCCAGCAATGCCGCCAGCTCGTTGACCCGTGCGGGAGAGAGTTCGGCCTGACGCTCGGCGAAACCGAGTACCGCGCGTTGTTCGCTCAAGGTCAGTGGAACGGGGCAGCGGCGAGGTTCAGCGTCAGGCAGTTGCGGGCGGCTCAGCGGCCGTTCGCTGTAAACCACCAAGGTGCCAGCGGCAATGTCGCCGAGGCGTTTGAAGGTCGGGTGTTGCAGGCAACTGAGCGCACCGAGGAAATAGCCGAAGGGCAGTAGATCGACAAAGCGCAGCAGGTTGCGCAATAGCGAGGCCGACCAGCCGATCGGCGTGCCGTCATCGTGCACCACGCGCAAACCCAGCCATTGCTTACCCGGCGAACGGCCCTGACGCAGCACCTCGAACAACACCATGTACCACCAGCTGATGGCAAACAGCAGCAAAGAACCGAGGCCCATGCCGAGCTTGCCGAGAAATGCCAGCGCGATGAACAGCACAGCGAGGATCAAGCCGCGAATGCCCAGATCGATGGCAAACGCCACGGCGCGCACCATCAACCCGGCGGGGCGCAGTGGCAGGTCGATGCCTTCCGGCGTTTCGACCTGATGGCGCGTATCCAGCGGTGCTTTCCTTCGCGGTGCTGTGGGCTCGAGCATGGGCTACCTGATCTTCGCCTGTTCGGGGTGCAAGTGCGCCTGATGCTAGCAGCCTCTCGGGTGTGGGAGCGAGCCTGCTCGCGAATGTAGTGGGTCAGTCAGCCTGTGGGCAACTGACAGAACGCCTTCGCGGGCAGGCTTGCTCCCACAAGGGCAATCCATTCCAGTTGTAGGAATCTGGAGAAATTGCTGTTCGAGGGCGACCAGGCTGGCCGTGGCAGCCCTGAAACGCCTAGACTTCGCCGATCTTCTGTTCAGGATTCGCCCGTGACTTCAATCTTCTGGTACGACTACGAAACCACTGGCATCAATCCGCGCAACGACCGACCGCTGCAGGTGGCCGGGATTCGCACCGACCATGCGCTCAACGAAATCGACGAGCCGGTCAACCTCTATTGCCAGCCCAGCGAAGACATCCTGCCGCACCCGGCGGCGTGCGCGATCACCGGCATCACCCCCGGCCAGCTCGCTGAAAAAGGCCTGAGCGAAGCCGATTTCATGACTCGCGTACATGCGCAACTGGCCGCTCCGGGCACCTGTGGCGCCGGTTACAACACCTTGCGTTTCGACGACGAGATGACCCGCTACAGCCTGTATCGCAATTTCTTCGACCCCTATGCCCGTGAATGGCAGGGCGGCAACAGTCGCTGGGATCTGATTGATGTGGTGCGCGCCGCTTACGCATTGCGCCCGGATGGTCTGGTCTGGCCGACTGATGATGAAGGCCGCGTGACCCTCAAGCTCGAACGCCTCACGGCGGCCAACAATATCGATCACGGCCACGCTCACGAAGCCCTGTCGGATGTGCGCGCCACCATTGCGTTGGCGCGGCTGATTCGCGAGAAACAACCCAAGCTCTACGAGTGGCTGTTCCAGTTGCGCAGCAAACAGAAGGTGATGGATCAGATCCGCCTGTTGCAGCCACTGGTGCATGTGTCCGGGCGTTTCTCGGCGGCGCGCAGTTATGTCGGCGTGGTGCTGCCGCTGGCCTGGCACCCGAAGAATCGCAACGCCCTGATCGTCTGTGATCTGCATCTTGATCCGCAAGGGTTACTGGACCTCGATGCGCAAGCCCTACGTCAGCGTCTTTATACCCGTCGCGATGAGTTGGCCGAAGGTGAGTTACCGGTACCGCTCAAGCTGATCCATATCAATCGTTGCCCGGTCGTAGCGCCGCTGGCGGTATTGCGCGCACAAGACCAGCAGCGCCTTGGGCTGGACATGGCGCTTTATCAGGAGCGGACAGTGCGACTAACTGACGCACAACAAGTCTGGAAAGATAAAGTCGCGGCGATTTATGCCAGCGAAGATTTCACTCCCAGCGAAGATCCCGAGCAGCAGTTGTACGATGGATTTATCGGTGATCGTGATCGTCGTTTATGCGAACAAGTTCGAACGGCCGACCCTGCGCAATTGGCGCAAGAGCAGTGGCCTTTCGATGATGAACGTTTGCCTGAATTACTTTTTCGATATCGAGCACGCAACTTTCCGGACACCCTGGATGTGGCCGAGCAAGAGCGCTGGAAATTATTCTGTCAGCAGCGCCTGACGCAACCCGAGGCAGGTGCGCCGAATACCGTGCAGTCATTTATCGAGGCCGCCGAGCAATGGTCGCTTAGTGCGTCACCGATGCAGCGAGAGGTGCTCAATGACTGGCAGAATTATGTCCAGGCATTACGCAAACGTTTGAATCTGTGAAATCCAACATGCCCGGACAATAAATTACGGGCATAAAAAAACGCCAGCGCTAGCTGGCGTTCTTTTGTTCGCGGATCGCTCTGCGAAAGCGTCGCGGCTTAGCCCAGCAGGGTAGCCCAGCCTTCAACCACGTCGCCGCCCCACTTGGCTTTCCACTCTTTCAGAGTCTTGTGGTTGCCACCTTTGGTTTCGATGACTTCACCGTTGTGCGGGTTTTTGTATTGCTTAACTTTGCGTGCACGCTTGGTGCCGGTAGTTTTTACTGCGCCGCCACGTGGAGCCTTGGATTTGGCTTCTGGATCCAGCAGCGCGATGATGTCACGCAGCGACTTGGAGTATTCACCCATCAGCGTGCGCAGTTTGCCTTCGAATTCCAGTTCGGCTTGCAGTTTGTCGTCTTCGGACAGGTTCTTCAGACGGGCTTGCAGCTCTTTGATGGCTTCTTCGGTGGCGCGATATTCGTTGATCAAGGACATGAGTACTACCTTTTGTAGAATGCTGAATGACAGGGGACAGTGCCGCAATAATAGTCAGGCTGTTTCATCAAGTAAACATTTAGATCGGCTTTTTATTTAAATGAGTTACAGGAATTAGCCGCGCTTTGAATGTTCAGTTAAATAATGTGATGCAGTCAGCACAGATATTTACAGTTGTCTGACAAAAGCCCCGCTAAAGCGTCACGGTCTTGACGTAAGACCTGCGTCAGAAAGCCGTTTCGCCATGCTTTGTCCCACCCGGCGCGTATGCGTACTGCAGTTTTCCTGCGCAGTCGCTAGAATGGCGGCCTTTGTGAAGTTCTGGAGTTTCCCCCTCATGCGCACTTTTCGGCTGGTGATCTCTTGCCCGGACCGCGTTGGCATCGTTGCCAAAGTCAGTAATTTTCTGGCCTCTCATAATGGCTGGATCACCGAAGCGAGCCACCACTCTGACAATCAAGTGGGCTGGTTCTTCATGCGTCACGAAATCCGTGCCGACTCGCTGCCGTTCGGTATTGAAGAGTTGCGCGAGAAGTTCGCGCCGATCGCCGAAGAGTTCTCGATGGACTGGCGCATCACCGACACCGAGCAGAAAAAACGCGTAGTGCTGATGGCCAGCCGCGAATCCCACTGCCTGGCCGACCTGCTGCACCGCTGGCACAGCGACGAACTGGATTGCGAAATCGCCTGCGTGATCTCCAACCACGACGACCTGCGCAGCATGGTCGAGTGGCACGGCATCCCTTACTACCACGTGCCGGTCAACCCGCAGGACAAGCAGCCGGCATTCGACGAAGTGTCGCGCCTGGTCAAACAGCACGACGCCGAAGTGGTGGTGCTGGCGCGCTACATGCAGATCCTGCCGCCGGACATGTGCCGCGAATACGCGCACAAAGTCATCAACATCCACCACAGCTTCCTGCCATCGTTCGTCGGCGCCAAGCCGTATCACCAAGCGTCGCTGCGTGGGGTCAAACTGATCGGCGCAACCTGCCATTACGTGACCGAAGAGCTGGACGCCGGCCCGATCATCGAGCAGGACGTGGTGCGTGTCAGCCACAGCGACAGCATCGAAGACATGGTGCGTTTCGGCCGTGACGTCGAGAAGATGGTGCTGGCCCGCGGCCTGCGTTATCACCTGGAAGACCGCGTGCTGGTGCACGGCAACAAGACAGTCGTGTTCTGATCGAGCACGCCACGCTTGAAAAACCAGGGGCCTGGGCGTTGAATCGCTCAGGCCCTTGTCATTTGAGCCCGAGGAAAAGTCATGAGCGATCCGCTGGACAAAGCCACTTCCAAAGCCCCCGCCACTCTTGGTGAAGGTTGCCTCAGCCGCTACGATCCGGATGACATGAGCCCGGACGACGGCACCGAATTCCCCGGGGCCGCCGAGCTTTGGGAGCAGCTCCAACAAGAGCAGGACGGACCTAAGAAGCCTGCCTGACGTTCATCAACTTCTTCAGCAACGGCTTGCCCAGCATCAACACGAACACCGGCCCGCCCACCAACAGATAGAAGTAATACGTCACCACGCGCCAGATCAGGATCGCCGCCGCTGCGGTGGACTTGCCGACCATGGGTGCGAGCAGCGCGGCCGAGGTCAATTCTGCGGCTCCCGCGCCGCCGGGTAACAGGCTGAACTGGCCGGCGCCGAGCGAGAGCATCTGCACCAGAAAGCTCCACGCCCACTGCAAATCCGCGCCGAGCCCGCGCAGGGCCAGATACAGCACGCTGTAGCGCAGCAGCCAGTGCACGCAGGTCAGGGCGAACACCTGAACCAGCGTTTGCCAGGGCAGTTTCAAGGTATCGGTAAATGCCGCGAGAAAGTGCAGCAACTTGCGCGCCCAGCGACGGCGAGTACTTGTCGTGATGTTCATCCCCGCCAACAGCCGCCCGCTCAGGCGAATCAACGCTCGGTGATAACGGGCGATCAACACGCAACTGAACAAACCGCCAAACAGCGAAACGGCGCTGACGGTCAGCAGCCACTCGAGGCGATCGCTGAGGTGCTGGAATAGCGCATAGATCAGAATCCCGCTGAGGGCGCAGAGAAAGAACAGCAGATCGCTGAGCTGATCCATGGCAAACACTGCGCTGCCTCGCGCCGGACGCACGCCGCAACGGGCGAGCAGAGCCATGATCGTCAGCGGCCCGCCGCTGCCACCCGGCGTGGCGCAGTACGCGAACTCGGCCGCCATCACCACGCCGAGGCTTTTCAAGGGCGCGACTTTTTCTCGCTGGTCGCCGAGCAACAAACGCAAGCGCAGCGTATTGATGCCCCAGCACAGCAGAATCATGCCGAACATGATCAACAGCCAGTTCAGCGGGAAGCTGCGCAGGCGCGCCCAGGTTTCGCCGCCGCCGAGCAGCACCGGAATCAGCACCGCCGCCAGCAGGCCGATCAGCAACAACAGACTGCGCTTCATGCTGCGCGTTCCAGTTGTCCGCGCTGTCGGGCCAGCCAGTCGATTTTCGTCAGCGGCACGCGTCCTTCCGCCAGCAGGCGTTGCAGCGTGTGCAACCAGTAATCGCGAGAAAAGCGGTGACGCATGTCCACCGGATGCAGCCCCAGACGAATCACTGATGCCTCGCGCCAGCGCTGTTCACGCTGGTCGCTGAGGATTTTCGACAAGCCGCGCCGCCAGGCACTGCGCGCGCTCCACACCAGCCCCGGTGCAGCGATGGCGCTGAAGTCGGGCAAGCGATAAAGATGCTGCGGACTGCTGGTGTAGCTGAGCGGCAATTCACGCAAGGCCTGGCGGGTGCCGTCGCTCATCAGCCAGGCCGGAGCGACGAAACCCTGCACCGGCCAGTCGTAGCGCTGAAACATCTCCAGACCCGCATGCAGGCGGGCCAGGGCTGCTTCGCGGGACAAGCGATAGAACTCACCTTCATGGGTGTAGACCCGGCGCATGAACCAGTCGCGCGGGTTGTTCGGCATGGGTTCCTGATCGTCGTGGTAGTAGCCGTGCAGCGCCAGTTCATCGCCTCGGGCGACCCTGGCATCGAGCACTCGGCGAAACGCCGGGTTGGCGTCTAGCGCATCGTGGCGATGGAAGTCCGGCACAACCAGCCACGTCATCGGCACATCACCCAAGGCATCGACGGCCTCGACGAAGGGCTGGTAATCCGCCCACGTCGAGGGCGCCACATCATGCAATACCAGGCAAACAGCTTTCATTTCTTCAACCATTGGCCACCCGTGGCAGCGTATGGCCGAGCACCGCGTGATAGTGGCTGAGCAGACTGTCGACAACGGTGTCCCAGGCGTAATGCCGTTCGACGTGCTGACGCGCCTGCTGACCGAGCCGATCGCAGCCACGACTGAACAGCTCACGCACAGCATTGGCCATGGCCTGGGGATTGTTCGGCGCACAGAGCAGGCCGCAGGAATCGTTGACGATTTCTTCAAACGCCCCGGCCGCCACAGCCACCACGGGAATGCCGCAGGCCATGGCCTCAAGGATGACCAGCCCGAAGGTTTCCTGGTCGCCGGCATGCAGCAGCGCATCGGCGCTGGCCATCAGCCGCGCGACTTTCAGCGCCGGGCAGAATTCGTCGATAACGCTGACGTTGTCCGGCACCGCTGCGGGCATCGACGAGCCGACCAGCAGCAAGTGGTAACGCGGACCAAGCCGTTGCATGCACTTGAGCAGCACCGGCAGGTTTTTCTCCTTGGAACCGCGCCCGGCAAAGATCAGCAGGCGGGTGTCTTCGGCAATGCCCAGCTCAGCCCGCAAGCCAGGATCGCGGGCGTCGGGATGGAAAGTGTGCAGATCCACGCCCAGCGGTTGCACATGGACATTGCGTACGCCAAGCCCGATGAGCTTGTCGGCCATGACCTGGCTCGGGGCAAGGACACGATCGAAATTGCCGTACAGACGAGTCACGTAAGCCTCGACATTCGGCGTGACCCAATGGCCCATGCGATTGCCCGCCAGCAGCGGCAGATCCGAGTGATAAAAGCCGATCACCGGCACATCCAGCTGCCGCCGCGCATCCAGCGCCGCCCATGCGGTGAGGTAGGGGTCGCCGACTTCGATCAGATCCGGCTGCAAATCCTGCAGGACGTTTCGCCATGGCGCCAGGCGCAGGGGGAAGCGATAACCTTTGCCGAAGGGCAGGGCGGGCGCTGGTACCGTGAAAATGCCGTCATGTTCACCCAGTCGCGCGCCGGGGATCAGCAGGCTGTGGCGAATGGCGTTGCGCTCGCCAAGGCGACGGTGTTTGGCATCCAGATAAGTCCGCACGCCACCGCTGGCCGGGGCGTAGAACATGGTGATGTCGGCGATATGCACGGTGAGCAACCCTCCGCTGTGTCGTTCTCCCTTGATTGACCTTTATCCAGAATAGATGTTCGGTCGGGATTGCGCGGTGGGTTGTCAGTCGGGTTTCGTTGAAAGGTAGATATTCGCGAGCAGGCTCGCTCCCACAATGGAATGCATTTTCCCTGTGGGAGCGAGCCTGCTCGCGAAGTGGCCAGTCGCCGCAGCTTAAATCCTGAAGCTGCCCACCAGTTGCTTGAGACGCGAAGCCTGCTGCTCCAGATCCGAGCAGGCGCGCAAGGTCGCTTGCAGGTTCTCTACACCCTCCTGGTTCAGCGTGTTGATCTCGGTGATATCGACGTTGATCGACTCAACCACCGCAGTCTGCTCCTCGGTCGCGGTTGCCACCGACTGGTTCATCCCGTCAATCTCGCCAATGCGCAGGGTCACGCTGTTCAGGCGTTCGCCGGCAAGGTTGGCGATCTCGACGCTGTCCTGGCTGTGGCGTTGGCTGTCGCTCATGGTGCTCACCGATTCCCGGGCGCCGACTTGCAGCTCCTCGATCATGGTCTGCACCTGCTGTGCCGATTCCTGAGTGCGGTGCGCGAGGTTGCGCACTTCGTCGGCCACCACGGCGAAACCACGACCGGCCTCACCGGCGCGCGCCGCTTCGATCGCCGCGTTCAGCGCCAACAGGTTGGTCTGCTGGGAAATACTGGTGATCACCTCGAGAATCTGGCCGATGTTGACGGTCTTGCTGTTCAGCGACTCGATGTTGGTGCTGGACGCGCTGAGCATGCTCGACAACTGGTTCATCGCCTTGATGCTGCGCTCGACCACCTGCTGGCCATCTTCGGCCAGACCCCGGGCATCGCTGGCCTGATTCGACGCTTGGGCGGCGTTGCGGGCAATTTCCTGGGCGGCGGCGCCGAGCTGATTGATCGCGGCGGCAACGCTGCTGGTACGCGAGGCTTGCTGGTCGGAGTTGTACATCGACGAATTCGACGCAGCGACCACGCGCAGCGCGACTTCGTTGACCTGACCGGTGGCCGAGGACACTTCGCGGATCGAACCGTGAATACGCTCGACGAAGCGGTTGAACGCGGTACCGAGGATGCCGAATTCATCGTTATTGACGATGTTCAGGCGTTTGGTCAGGTCGCCCTCGCCGTCGGCGATGTCTTCCATGGCGCGGGTCATCACGTGCAGCGGCTGGATCAGCAGGCGGATGAGCATGCCGAGCAGGGCAATGATGATTACCACGGCAATGATGGTTGCGATTACCGCTGAGGTGCGGAATTCGCTGAGCATCGAGTACGCCTGATCCTTGTCGATCGACAGACCGATGTACCAGTTCACCGACGGCAGGCCTTTGATCGGAGCGAAGGTGACGATGCGGGTTTTGCCGTCGACGCTCACTTCGCTGAAATCGCTGCTGATGCGCGGCGTGTCCTGCGGATAGGCTTCTTTCAGCGATTTCATCACCAAAGCCTTGTCCGGGTGGACGAGGATCTTGCCGTCGGCACTGATCAGAAACGCATAGCCCATGCCGTCGAAATCCCGTGCGGCGAGGGTGTCGACCAGCGATTGCAGGCTCAGGTCGCCGCCGACCACGCCGACGCTCTGCCCGGCCTTTTTCGACGCGGTGGCGATGGAAATGATCAACTGGCCGGTGGCCGCATCGATGTAGGGTTCGGTCAGGGTCGACGTGCTGCTGCTTTCGGCACCTTTATACCAAGGGCGTACGCGCGGATCGAAACCGTCCGGCATCTTCACGTCCGGGCGGATGGTGAAATGCCCGGTGGCATCGCCCAGGTAGGTGGCCATGAACGTCGAGGTCAGGCTTTTCTGTTCCAGCAGGCTGGCGACCGTGGCAGGTTCCGGGTTGATGGCGATGTTCTGCGCGGCGTTCTCGATCAGCAGAATGCGCCCGCTGAGCCAGGTCTGGATGTTGCCGGCGGTGACCTCGCCCATTTCATTGAGGTAGTTGTTCAGATCATCGCGGATCGCATTGCGCTGCAGCCAGTCGTTGTACAACGTGAACGAGGCAAAAGCGGCAACGACGATGAGAGCGGCGGCAAGCAAAATCTTATGGCTGAAGCGCAGGTTTTTGTTCATGGCTTGGGGTTCCGCTAAGGTCTTAATGTCCTGGGCGTGCTTTGATAGAGACGCGCACTATGGGCAAGGTTGAAAAACTGATATTTCCGGCTCTCCTTAGGGAAATGTCCGACCCGATTTTCTGATGGGTCTATCCAATTTATGTATCGGCCATGTGTCATCAAAGATTAACCATTGGGTGAGAAAATGCCTGACTCTTCGCAACTCGTTATCGGCGCTGATCCGGCCGCGCAACCCATCGCTCAGGCCATGCGCCTGGCCAACCGCCACGGGCTGATCGCTGGCGCCACCGGCACCGGTAAGACCGTGACCTTGCAGCGTCTGGCCGAAGCGTTCAGCGACGCCGGTGTGGCGGTGTTCGCCGCCGACATCAAGGGCGACCTGTGCGGCCTCGGTGCTGCCGGCAACCCGCAGGGCAAAGTGGCCGAGCGCATCGCCGGCATGCCCTGGCTCGGTCACACGCCGCAGGCTTATCCCGTCACGCTGTGGGACATCCACGGTGAATCCGGTCATCCGCTGCGCACCACGCTGAGCGAAATGGGTCCGCTACTGATCGGCAGCCTGCTCGAGCTGACCGACAGTCAGCAGTCGGCGCTGTACGCGGCCTTCAAAGTGGCGGATCGCGAAGGGCTGTTGCTGCTGGATCTCAAGGATCTGAAAGCGCTGCTCAATCACCTCAAGGACAACCCGCAGTTGCTCGGCGAAGACGCGGCGCTGATGACCACCGGTTCCAGCCAGGCGCTGCTGCGCCGTTTGGCGACGCTGGAACAGCAGGGCGCCGAAGCCCTGTTCGGCGAGCCGGCGCTGCAACTTGAAGACATCCTGCAACCGGGCGCCGATGGCCGGGGACGCATCCATCTGCTCGACGCCAGCCGTCTGGTGCACGAGGCGCCGAAGGTTTACGCAACGTTCCTGCTGTGGCTGCTGGCCGAGTTGTTCGAGCAACTGCCCGAGCGCGGCGATGCTGACAAGCCGCTGCTGGCGCTGTTCTTCGATGAGGCGCACTTGTTGTTCGGCGACACGCCCAAGGCTTTGCAGGAACGCCTGGAGCAAGTGGTGCGTTTGATTCGTTCCAAGGGTGTTGGCGTGTATTTCGTCACCCAGTCGCCGGCGGATCTGCCGGATGACGTGCTGGCGCAGTTGGGCTTGCGCATTCAACACGGCCTGCGTGCGTTCACTGCCAAAGAGCAGAAATCTCTGCGCGCCGTGGCGGATGGCTTTCGGCCGAATCCGGCGTTCGACAGTCTGTCGGTGCTGACTGAGTTAGGTATTGGTGAGGCGTTGGTCGGCACGCTGACCGAGAAGGGCACGCCGGAAATGGTCCAGCGTGTGTTGGTGGCACCGCCGCAATCGCGGATCGGTCCGCTGACTGAAACCGAGCGCACCGCGCTGATCGCCGGCTCACCGTTCAAGGGCCGTTATGACAAGCCGATCGATCGCGAGTCGGCCTATGAAATCTTGATGGGACGCAAAGGGCTGGCGCCCGAGGCTGAAACACCAGCGGGCAAAGCTGCGGCCGAAGAGCCGAGCCTGGCTGACCGCGCTGGCGAATTCCTCGGCACGGCGGCAGGGCAGGCGCTGAAATCAGCGATGCGCCAGGCGGCCAATAACCTTGGCAAGCAGTTGGTGCGCGGGTTGATGGGGTCTCTGCTCGGAGGCAGCAAGCGCCGCTAAAAAGCAAAGATCGCAGCCTTCGGCAGCTCCTACAGTTGAAATGCATTCATTCTGTAGGAGTTGCCGCAGGCTGCGATCTTTTGCTTTTGCTTTTGCTTCAGGCTTTACCTTTGGCATGCGCCGCCAACCGCTCCAGCGCCGCGCGCAATCCCGGATCGCTGATCCCGTCGGCCGTCGACTGAATCGTCTCCGCCGCACTGCTCGACAGATCCATCGTGTGCCCAACCGCCCGGTGCTGGATGATCGGCGGGCGCACGCTGAATTTGATCCGCGTCAGGTTGGCGAACTCTTCGAACAATTGCAGTTGTCGTTGCAGACGTTTCTGCTGATAGCGCAGGCGCGTTGCCCAATGGCCGTCAGTGACCACCAGCGACAGCTCGCCTTCGCGCCACTTGGCCACCCGGCAATGCTCGCGGGCAGCCGGTTGCAGCTGACTTTCGAGCAGGCGCTGCAAATGCTCCAGACGCTGGGCATGGCCGAGGATGGCTTTCAGCGGTTTGGCTTCGCGTAACAGAACGGCGGGTGCTCTGGCCGTGAGAGGGCGAAACGCCATGATCGAACACCTGAAGGAACAGAGGCGCCATGGTAGCAGAAAGCTGCGGAACCTCTGGGCCATTGCTTTTGTCCCTGATTTGCTCATTAAATCAACGCCTGACTTCTTTCCCCCGACGGGTTGAAGTTGAGCAAAACGCCCCTATTTTAAGTGAGCCCCGTCAAAGCGCAGTGCCAGCATCGTGGAACATCGCCACTTTCCTCACCACCGTTTCCGGGTAGAATGCTCGTTCGCATGCGGCCATGAGGGCTGCACGGGCGACTCACGGGGCCGCCCTCCATCCCTTTAGTGTGGAAGATCCTGCCGATATGTTTGCGCCTTTGTTAAAGAAACTTTTTGGAAGCAAGAACGAGCGTGAAGTCAAACGCATGCTCAAGACGGTGCAGCTCGTCAATGCCTTCGAAGAGCAAATGGTGGCCCTTTCGGACGATCAATTGCGCGCCAAGACCGCCGAGTTCAAGGCCCGTATCGCCAAAGGGGAAACCCTCGACAAGCTGTTGCCGGAAGCCTTCGCCGTAGCCCGCGAGGCCGGCAAGCGTGTGATGGGCATGCGCCACTTCGACGTGCAACTCGTCGGCGGCATGACCCTGCACGAAGGCAAGATTGCCGAAATGCGCACCGGTGAGGGCAAGACCCTCGTGGCCACCCTGGGTGTTTACCTCAACGCACTGTCCGGCAAGGGCGTGCACGTTGTGACCGTGAACGACTACCTGGCCCGCCGTGACGCCAACTGGATGCGCCCGCTGTATGAATTCCTCGGCCTGACCGTCGGCGTCGTAACGCCGTTCCAGCCGCCGGAAGAGAAGCGCGCCGCCTACGCCGCCGACATCACCTACGGCACCAACAACGAATTCGGTTTCGACTACCTGCGCGACAACATGGCGTTCAGCATGGATGAAAAATTCCAGCGCGAACTCAACTTTGCCGTGATCGACGAAGTCGACTCCATCCTCATTGACGAAGCGCGTACTCCGCTGATCATTTCCGGTCAGGCCGAGGACAGCTCCAAGCTGTACATGGAGATCAACAAACTGATCCCGCAGCTGGAACTGCACGTCGAGGAAGTTGAAGGCCAGGTCACCAAGGCCGGTCACTACACCGTTGACGAAAAGACCCGTCAGGTCGAACTCAACGAAGCCGGTCACCAGTTCATCGAAGAAATGCTCACCCGCGTCGGCCTGCTGGCCGAAGGCGAGAGCCTGTACTCGGCGCACAACCTTGGCCTGCTGACCCACGTCTACGCCGGTCTGCGTGCGCACAAGCTGTTCAACCGCAACATCGAATACATCGTGCAGGACGGTCAGGTCGTACTGGTCGACGAACACACCGGTCGTACCATGCCGGGTCGTCGTCTGTCCGAAGGCCTGCACCAGGCTATCGAAGCCAAGGAAGGTCTGAACATTCAGGCCGAGAGCCAGACCCTGGCCTCTACCACCTTCCAGAACTACTTCCGTCTGTACACCAAGCTGTCGGGCATGACCGGTACCGCCGACACCGAAGCGTTCGAATTCCACCAGATCTATGGTCTGGAAGTCATGGTCATCCCGCCGAACAAGCCGTTGGCGCGTAAAGACTACAACGACCTGGTGTTCCTCACCGCCGAAGAGAAATACGCGGCGATCGTCGCGGACATCAAGGAAAGCATGGCCGCCGGTCGTCCGGTGCTGGTGGGTACCGCGACCATCGAAACTTCCGAGCACATGTCCGAATTGCTCGTCAAAGAAGGCATCGAACACAAGGTTCTCAACGCCAAGTTCCACGAAAAAGAAGCTGAAATCATCGCTCAGGCCGGTCGTCCGGGTGCGCTGACCATCGCCACCAACATGGCCGGTCGTGGTACCGACATCCTGTTGGGCGGCAACTGGGAAGTGGAAGTCGCTTCGCTGGAGAACCCGACCCCTGAGCAGATCGCCCAGATCAAGGCCGACTGGCAGAAGCGTCACCAGCAAGTGCTGGAGTCCGGCGGCTTGCAGGTGATCGCTTCCGAGCGTCATGAATCGCGCCGTATCGACAACCAGCTGCGTGGCCGCGCCGGCCGTCAGGGCGATGCCGGGTCGAGCCGCTTCTACCTGTCGCTGGAAGACAGCCTGATGCGCATCTTCGCCTCCGACCGGGTGAAGAACTTCATGAAAGCCCTGGGCATGCAGCCGGGCGAAGCGATCGAGCACCGCATGGTGACCAACGCGATCGAGAAGGCGCAGCGCAAGGTTGAAGGCCGCAACTTCGACATCCGCAAGCAACTGCTCGAGTTCGACGACGTCAACAACGAGCAGCGTAAAGTGATCTATCACATGCGTAACACGTTGCTGGCCGCTGACAACATCGGCGAAACCATCGCCGATTTCCGTCAGGACGTGCTCAACGCTACCGTCAGCGCGCACATTCCGCCGCAATCGCTGCCAGAGCAGTGGGACGTGGCCGGTCTGGAAGCGTCGATCGAAAGCGATTTCGGCGTGAAACTGCCGATCCAGCAATGGCTCGACGAAGACGATCACCTGTACGAAGAAACCCTGCGCGAGAAGCTCATGACCGAGCTGATGGCGGCGTACAACGAGAAAGAAGACCAGGCCGGTGCCGAGGCGCTGCGCTCGTTCGAGAAGCAGATCGTCCTGCGCGTACTCGACGACCTGTGGAAAGACCACCTGTCGACCATGGATCACCTGCGTCACGGCATTCACCTGCGTGGCTATGCGCAGAAGAACCCGAAGCAGGAATACAAGCGCGAGTCGTTCACGCTGTTCTCCGAACTGCTCGACTCGATCAAACGCGACTCGATCCGCGTGCTGTCGCACGTTCAGGTCCGCCGCGAAGATCCGGAAGCCGAAGAGCAACGCCTGCGTCAGGAAGCCGAAGCACTGGCGGCGCGCATGCAGTTCGAGCACGCCGAAGCGCCTGGGCTGGATCAGCCGGAAGCGCTGGGTGAAGAGGTCGATGTGGCACTGGCCACCGCCGCTGCCCCGGTTCGCAACGAGCAGAAGCTGGGCCGCAACGAACTGTGCTACTGCGGTTCGGGCAAGAAATACAAGCATTGCCACGGGCAGATCCAGTAAAACCCGTTTCAATCGCTGAACACCCCGCGCCGCGACCGGCTCCTGCCGTCGCGGCGTTTTGCCATTTATCCCACCGTCCTTTCCCGTGGCGGTGCTGACATCATTGAGTAAGGAGCGCATTCATGGCTGTTGGTCTTGGTCCTTTGCCAACGTTGCACCCGGTTGCCGGTTTTGAACTCGGTATCGCCTCGGCCGGCATCAAGCGCCCGGGGCGCAAGGATGTAGTGGTGATGCGCTGTGCTGAAGGTTCGACCGTGGCTGGCGTGTTCACCCTGAACGCGTTCTGCGCCGCGCCGGTTATCCTGGCGAAAAAACGCGTACAGAACGCCGTGCGTTACTTGTTGACCAACACCGGCAATGCCAACGCCGGCACCGGCGAGCCTGGCTTGGCGGCTGCCGAGCGCACCACCGCTAAGTTGGCCGAGCTGACCGGCGTCGATGCCAGCCAGATTCTGCCGTACTCCACTGGCGTGATCGGCGAGCCGCTGCCGGTCGAGAAGATCGAAGGCGCACTGCAAGCCGCGCTGGACGACCTGTCGGAGAACAACTGGGAAGCCGCCGCCACCGGCATCATGACCACTGACACGCTGCCCAAGGGCGCCAGCCGCCAGTTCGAGCATGACGGCGTGACCATCACTGTCACCGGCATCAGCAAAGGCGCCGGCATGATTCGCCCGAACATGGCGACCATGCTGGGTTACATCGCCACCGACGCCAAAGTCTCCCGCGAGGTGCTGCACAACCTGATGCTCGATGGCGCGAACAAGTCGTTCAACCGCATCACCATCGACGGCGACACCTCGACCAACGACTGCTGCATGCTGATCGCCACTGGCAAGGCCGCGCTGCCTGAGATCACCCGCGCTGAAGGCGAGCTGTTCGCCAAGCTGAAACAGGCGGTATTCGAAGTGTGCATGGACGTCGCCCAGGCCATCGTGCGTGACGGCGAAGGCGCGACCAAGTTCGTCACCGTTGAAGTGAACGGCGGCGGCAACCACCAGGAATGCCTGGACGTCGGTTACACCGTGGCCCACTCGCCGCTGATCAAGACCGCGCTGTTCGCCTCTGACCCGAACTGGGGCCGTATCCTCGCTGCCGTGGGTCGTGCGGGTGTTCCGGACCTGGACGTGAGCAAGATCGACGTGTTCCTCGGCGACGTGTGCATCGCCAGCCGTGGCGCCCGCGCCGCGACCTACACTGAAGCCCAGGGCTCGGCAGTGATGCAGCAGGAAGAAATCACCATCCGCATCGAACTGGGCCGTGGCGATTGCAGCGAAACCATCTGGACCACCGACCTGTCGCATGAGTACGTGAAGATCAACGCTGAATACCGTACTTGACCTGATCCGGGACCGAGCCGCTCCATTCGCGAGCAGGCTCGCTCCCACAGGGTATTCTCGCTGCAGCTCGGTTCTCTGTGGGAGCGAGCCTGCTCGCGAAAGCGGCGATCCGGACACAACCCATTCAGAAGCATTCCTCTGACGAAAAGGCGCCACACCATGTCCCTGCACCTGATCATCGGCGACAAACTGCTTTCCTCCTGGTCCCTGCGTGCGGCACTGGCGCTGGACCTGACCGGCGCACCCTACAGCGAAGAGCTGATCAAGCTCGGCAAGCCCGACACCCGCGAGCGCCTGCTCAAGCATTCGCCGACCGGCAAGGTGCCGCTGCTGCAAACCACCCGTGGCACCATCGCCGATTCGCTGGCCATCGCTGAATATCTCGCCGAACAGTTTCCGTCCGAGCAACTCTGGCCGAGCGATACCTTTGCCCGCGCCCAGGCCCGCTCGGCCTGCGCACAAATGCACAGCGGCTTCTTCGCCATGCGTAACCACATGCCGTTCAACCTGAGCCAGGACGCACCGCTGAACCCGGTGCCGCCAGAAGTGAAGGTCGATATCGAACGCATGCTCGCGCTATGGGCCGAATGCCGCGCGGCAGCCACGGAAGAGGGGCCTTACCTGTTCGGTCGTGTCAGTCTTGCCGACGCGTTTTTCGCGCCGATCGCCGTGCGCTTGCGCACCTATCAGGTGAAGTTGCCGGCAGTCGACGAAGCGTATGTTGAAACCATCTACCAATGGCCCGCCTTCAAAGCGTGGCAAAAGGCTGGACTGGAGGAATTGAATCCGTGAAACGCGTCCACGTCGCCGCTGCCGTCATCCGTGACGGTGCCGGCAAAATTCTTATCGCCCGCCGTGCCGACACCCAGCATCAAGGCGGCTTGTGGGAATTCCCCGGTGGCAAGGTCGAGGCTGACGAATCAGTCCAATCGGCACTGGCTCGCGAGCTGCATGAAGAGCTGGGCATCGTCGTTGATGCTGCTCGCCCGCTGATCAAGGTTCGCCACGATTACCCGGACAAACAGGTCTTGCTGGATGTCTGGGAAGTCTCGGCGTTCAGCGGCGAACCCCACGGCGCTGAAGGCCAGCCACTGGCTTGGGTCACTGCCAGGGAATTGATCAACTATGAGTTCCCGGCGGCCAATCAGCCGATCGTCGCGGCGGCGCGCTTGCCTGCCGAATACTTGATCACTCCGGAAGATCTGGAAGGCCCGGCCTTGTTGCGCGGCATCCAGAAAGCGATTGCCGGCGGCATCAAATTGATCCAGCTGCGCGCACCCAACGGCTACGACCCGAAATACCGTGATCTGGCGGTGGATGCGGTGGGCCTGTGCGCCGGCAAGGCACAGTTGATGATCAAAGGGCCCTTCGAATGGCTCGGTGATTTCCCGTCTGCCGGTTGGCACATCACTGCTGCACAACTGCGTAAATACGCGGCGGCTGGGCGTCCGTTGCCGGCGGAGCGTTGGCTCGCGGCGTCGTGCCATAACGCTGAAGAGCTGGCGCTGGCCGAGCAGATGGGTGTCGACTTTGTCACCCTGTCGCCGGTACAGCCTACGCTGACGCACCCGGATGCACAGCCGTTGGGGTGGGAGCAGGCGCAGGCGTTGATCGACGGTTTCAGTAAACCGGTGTTTCTGCTCGGTGGAGTAGGCCCGGCGGAGCGCGAGAAAGCCTGGGGTGTTGGGGCTCAGGGTGTGGCGGGGATTCGGGCGTTCTGGCCTGATCCAGTGTAAGGGCTGCTTGCCCCATCGCTGGCAAGCCAGCTCCCACAGGTTATGGGTGTACACAACGTTTGTGAACGATCTGGATCCCTGTGGGAGCTGGCTTGCCAGCGATGGCGGTATATCAGGCGCTACTTTCCTCCAGGTTTCGCAGCCGGCTGCCACAAAATCTCCGCCACCCCCTGCCGCCGCGCAATCAACCGCGCCACAACAAACAGCAAATCCGACAACCGATTGATATACGCCAGGCCAACCCCGGCCAATGGCTCAACCGAGTTCAAATGCTGACAGCGGCGCTCGGCACTGCGCGCCAGACTGCGGCAGACATGCGCCTGCGCAATCAGCATCGAACCACCCGGCAAGATGAAGTTTTCCAGCGGCCCCAGCTCTTCATTCCACACATCGATCGCCGCTTCCAGCCGCTCGATTTCAGCCTCGTTCAACGCCTGATATTCCGGCATCGCCAGTTCACCGCCGAGGTCGAACAGGCGATGCTGACACGGCGCCAGCACTTCGATGATCTCATTCAGCCCCGGATGCACTGCGCGCTCGGCGAGCAAACCGGCGAGCAGCACGCCGACCTGACTGTTCAGCGTATCGACCTCGCCGATCGCCTCGATGCGCGGGTGATCCTTGGGGACGCGACGGCCGTCACCGAGGCCGGTTTCGCCTTTGTCACCGGTGCGGGTGTAGATCTTCGACAAGCGAAAGCCCATGGGTTACCTCGGTAGTGGATTGGTTTCGGTGGTCAGCGGCGCAGGTTGCGCCAGCGGCAGACGCAGGGTGAAGCAAGTGCCCTGGCCGGGCGCCGACTGCACTTCCATCTGGCCCTTGTGATTGTTGGTGATGATGAAGTACGACACCGACAGACCAAGCCCCGTGCCCTGGCCGATTTCTTTGGTGGTGAAGAACGGCTCGAAGGTACGCTTGCGCACGTTCTCGCTCATGCCGATGCCGTTGTCTTCGACCTGGATCTCGGCCCACGGCGGATTGAGCCTGGTGCGCAGAATGATCCGGCCCGGCTCGCTGTCGTCTTCGCGCTGATGAATGGCCTGCGCGGCGTTTTTCAGCAGATTGAGCAACACCTGTTCCAACTCGTTGGCGGTGCCCGGCACCGGACCGAGGGCAGGGTCGAACTGGCGGATGATCGCCTGGCCCTTGAAGTCGAAACCGATGGCCAGATCGAAGTCGTTACCGGCGATTTCCACGGCTTGATCGATCAGCGCCGGCAGATCGCACGGCGCCATTTGCCGGGTGCTGCGGCGGCTGAAGCTGAGCATGTGCGTGACGATCTTCGCCGCGCGGGCGCCGGCCTGTTGAATGCCGTCGAGCAGTTGCGGCACTTCGCGGCCTTGCAGGTAGCGGTTGACCGTGTCCAGTTCGATGCCCAGTTGCTCGGCGGTCTCGATGTTCTTCGGCAGATCCGCCGACAGACGCCGACGAATGTTCTGCACGTTGTGCAGGATCGCGCCGAGCGGGTTGTTGATTTCGTGGGCCATGCCGGCCGCAAGGCCGCCGACCGAGAGCATCTTCTCCGACTGCACCATCATTTCTTCCAGCGACAGACGCTGAGTGATGTCGTCGATACGGATCACCACGCCACGCCCGGCACCGCCCATCAGCGGATAAAACGTCAGCGCGTAATGCTTGGGTTCATCGTCCTTGAACCACGTCACTCGGTCGACTTTGGCCACGGTGTGCTGTTCGACGGTGGCCTTGAGCTGCGGCAAAAACGGTTTCAGCGGTTCGAAGGCGAGGAAGATCGGCTGGTTCAGCGCCTCATCCAGGCGTGTGCCGGAGAGGGCGCTGGCTTCCTGATTCCATTGAGTGACGTAAAGCTGCTCATCGAGAGCGATGAGCGCCGAGGGCATCGAGTCGATGATGCTGTTGAGGTAATTCTGAAAGCCGGTGAGTTTCTTCTCGATCTTGCTGCGCACCTGGACTTCCAGCTCCAGTTTGCGGTTGGTGTGGCGGGTTTCCTCGGCCAGCCCCTGCGCCTGATCGTAGGCGGCCTGTGAGTCGTCGCGTGCGCGTTTGAGCTGCTGCTCGCGGGCTTCGATGCGCGAAAGCATGGTGTTGAACGCCTCGGCCAGACTGCCGATTTCGTCGTGGTTGCCGCGCGCGGCGCGCAGGGCGTAGTTCTCTTCGCGGGTGACCTGCCGGGACAATTCCTCCAGCTGGTGAATCGGCCGGGTAATCAGGCGCTTGATCTGCCGGGCGATGACCAGCCACAGCAGTACGCTGAAGATCAGGATGCCGAGGCTGGCGGTCAGGGTACCGGTGTAGAACGCCATCGGCAGTTCACTGCTGGCGACCAGCAACAGATGCCCCGGCGCGGCACCGGGGCGGGGCAGGGTGATCAGTTGATTGCTGCGAAACTCGGTGAGTTGCCAGGCTTCGACGTGGCGGTAGCGCTCGGGGAGGCTGAGTTTTTCGCCGCGCTGCACTTGCGCAAGGCGTTCGCCTTTGCCGTCGTACAGGGCGGCGGCGCGCAGCGGTGAATAACTGTCGAGCTCCTTGAGCAGGCGCTCGGCGCTGCGCGGCGACTCCAGCGCATCGCTGACCAGACTCGGATTGGCAATCAACCGGCCGATGGTCTGCAGGGCCTGAGGCGCCATGCTTTCCTGAGAAATGTAGTAGGCGGCGCTGATAAAGGTCAGGTTGGCGACCAGCAGAACCGTGGTCAACAACACCAGCAGGGCGGCCAGCAGTTTCTGGCCGACTGGCAGGTTTTCAAGGCGCTGGCGCAATGGCATCAGGTTTATCGCAGCAGGGGAACAAGTCGTCAGCCTAGCGGCTGCTCAGTCACTGGGCAATCCACGCTTGCGCAGATGCGCCACCAAACGTTGCTGCAACTGGTGCAGATGCGGCAGATGCAACTGATGGCGCTCGGCAACTTTGCAGGCGTGGCCCAACAGATAGCTGATCTCGGTGCGGCGCTGGTTGGCGACGTCCTGATACATCGAAGAGTAATTGGCGGCGGTGGCGTGGATCACTCGTTCGACTTCCGCTTGCAGATTGTCCGCCGCAGCCGGCTGGCCGCAATGTTGGAGCAGTTCCGCCAGTTCGGCGCAGAGTGTGGCAACTTCGCAGTGATGCTCGCTCAGCCCGCCGTTACGGCAGTTGTGCAACACGGTCAGCGGGTTGATCGCGCAGTTCAGCGCCAGTTTGCGCCACAGGCGAGTAAGGATATCGGCGCTCCATTCATGGGGAATGTTCGCCGCTTGCAGATCGTCCAGCCAGACCGGCGCCAGCGGATTTGCGCCATCGCCCAGCCAGTTGAACCCGTGACCGGCGAACACTACGCGCCAATCGCCGTCACGGAACGCGCCCTCGGTGCTGGAGGCGCTGATGCAGCGCGCCTGTGGCACCCGCGCGGCGACGGCGTCCTGACTGCCGAGGCCGTTCTGCAGCAGGATCAGTTCGGCGTCCGGCGCGAGGCGGGAAGCGAGGCGGGCGACGGCCTCTTCGGCGTCATAGGCCTTGCACGCAACCAGCAATCGGCGAATCGGCTCGGGGCTGTCCGGGGTTTCGCCGGGAACTGCATAGGTATGAGCTTGTCCGTTTTCTACCAGGGTCAATCCGCCCACTGCCTCGTAGCTTTGCAAGCGCGCCGCATCACGCAGGATCAGGCGCACCGGCAAGCCGGCGCGGGCCAGACGGGTTGCCCAGAGCGTGCCGAGGCTGCCGGCGCCAAGTACGTGCCAGGTGGTCGACATCAGTTTTTTGCTCGATTGCTTGCAGGCATGTGCGGCTCGCCGTATCGGTAGGAAAAGACCCGTTATAATGAGCCCGATTTTAACCGCAAGCCAAGCGCGCTCCATCCACATCGAGCGCGCCTTTTTATTGGAGAGATTACATGCCGTCGTTCGACGTGGTATCCGAACTGGACAAACACGAACTCACCAACGCGGTCGAGAACGCCGTGAAGGAACTCGATCGTCGTTATGACCTGAAAGGCAAAGGCAGCTTCGAGTTCAAGGAAAAAGACCTGACCGTCAGCCTCACCGCCGAAGCCGCTTTCCAGCTCGAAGCGATGATCGAAATCCTCAAGCTGGCGCTGACCAAGCGCAAGATCGACGTGCAATGCCTCGAGGTCAAGGACGCCTACGCTTCGGGCAAGCTGATGAAGCAGGACGCCATCCTCAAGGAAGGCATCGACAAAGAGCTGGCGAAGAAGATCGTCGGCCACATCAAGGAAGCCAAGCTCAAGGTCCAGGCCGCCATTCAGGGCGAGCAGGTGCGTGTCACCGGCAAGAAGCGCGACGATTTGCAGGAAGCCATCGCGGCGCTGCGTGCCAAGGAATTCGGCATGCCGCTGCAGTTCAACAACTTCCGCGACTAAGCTTGGTCTGAAGGCTATGTGGGAGCGAGCCTGCTCGCGAATGCGGTGTTTCATTCAGCGAAAAGTTGACTGACACGCCGCATTCGCGAGCAGGCTCGCTCCCACAGTTGTTTTGAATACACCCGGGGAAGCCGGAAATCAGGAGATAGAACATGGATTTGAATGCGGAAGTGGACCACCTGGTCAAGGCGTCCCAGGCGTGGATCCCGATGATCATGGAATACGGCAGCCGCGTACTGCTGGCAGTGATTACCCTGGCGATCGGCTGGTGGCTGATCAACAAGGTCACGCAAAAACTCGGCGGTCTGCTCGCCCTGCGCAATGCCGACCTCGCGCTGCAAGGCTTTATCAGTAGCCTGGCCAACATCATTCTCAAGGTGTTGCTGATTGTCAGCGTCGCGTCGATGATCGGCGTCGAAACCACCTCGTTCGTCGCGGCCATCGGTGCTGCGGGTCTGGCGATTGGCTTGGCCTTGCAGGGCAGCCTGGCGAACTTCGCTGGCGGCGTGCTGATTCTGCTGTTCCGCCCGTTCCGCATCGGTGACTGGATCGAAGCCCAAGGCGTGGCGGGTACCGTCGACAGCATCCAGATTTTCCACACCGTGCTGCGTACCGGCGACAACAAGACCATCATCCTGCCCAACGGCAACCTGTCGAACGGCATCATCACCAACACCAACCGTCAGCCAACCCGCAAAGTCGTGTTCGACGTAGGCGTGGATTACGAAGCGGATCTGCAGAAGGCCCGTCAGGTATTGCTGGATCTGGCAAAGGATCCCCGCGTCATGCAGGACCCGGAGCCACAGGCAGTGATTTCGACATTGGGCGACAGTTCGATCACTGTTTCCCTGCGCGTATGGGTTAAAACTGCGGACTATTGGGATGTGATGTTCATGTTCAATGAACAGGCGCGAGATCGTTTGAAGGCTGCCGGGATTGATATTCCGTTTCCGCAGCGAGTTATACGCGTAGTGCAGGAATCTGCCACGCAGTAATCGTCTTTGAAGTTGGCTTGGCAGTCAGCAACAAATATAAAACCCGAGCAGTGTGCACACTCTCGGGTTTTTTATCGGCGGGATAAAACTATGCTGGCTAATAAGTAGCTGGCTAATGTTTTTTCTGTTTGCTCAGTTATTCATCCATAAAAAAACCGCCCTCCTGATTCAGGAGGGCGGTTTTGTTAGAGCAGAGCTCTACAGTACGTCAGCTTCGCATCCTTATTAGAGGATGTTCAGTGGGTACTCGATGATCAGACGGGTGTCGTTGTTATCAGACGAGTAACCGCTGTAGGCACCGTTGGAGCGGTACATGGCGTAACGCAGACGGAACGACAGGTCTTTGGCCGGACCTTCCTGAACCACGTACTTGGACTCGGCGTTCCACTCGTTCTCTTTACCTTCACCCAGACCGTTGGTGGTGATGTGGTCACCCATTACGTAACGGGTCATGAAGCTCAGGCCAGGTACGCCGTAAGTTTTCATGTTCAGGTCGTAGCGAGCTTGCCAAGAGCGCTCGTCGCGGCCCACGAAGTCGGAGATCTGAATGGAGTTGGCGACGAAGATGGTGCTGTTGCCGTCAACGCCATAGTAGTAAGCGTTGTCACCGCTGGAACGCTGGTGAGCGAGGGTGAATTTGTGGGCACCGATGCTGTACGCAGCAGCCAAGGACCACAGGTTGTTGTCTACACCGGTGGTGCCATCGCCAATTGCGTCAACCAGATCACCGCGGCTGTCGCCTTTGGTGTGGTAGCCGTTGAAGTCGAAGTTCAGTGACTGCTCGTCGTTGATCGGCAAGGTGTAGTTCAGGTTGACGTAGTACTTCTTGAAGTAGTCGTCAGCGTCGGAAGCGGCCAGTGCACCGGTGAAATTGTCGGTGAACGAGTAGCTGGCGCCGAAAATGTTGATGCTGGTCAGGCCTTTGCCGCCATTGCCATCTTCATCCGGCAGACCACCGATGCTGTCGCGGCCCATGCCGGTCTGCTTGCTCAGCGCTGTGAAGCGACCTGCGCTCAGTTCCAAGCCTTTGATCTCTTTGGAAGTGATCAGGGTACCGGTGGCGACTTCTGGCAGCAGACGGCTGTCGTCAGTGGCGAAAACCGGGCTGGCAACGAATTGCTGACCGTATTTCAGAACGGTGTCGGATACACGGAATTTGACTGCGCCGCCGACCTTGCCCTGGGATTTCTCAGGGTTGCCATCGCTGTCGTTGGCGAACAAGCCGTTACCACGACGACCCGAACCGCCGTCCAGTTTTACCGAACCCATGGCCATGGCGTCGAGACCGAAGCCTACGGTGCCTTGAGTGAAGCCCGACTCGTAAGTCAGCAGTTGGCTGAGACCGCTATCCTGGCGATAGCCACTTTTGAAAGTGCCGTCACCGTTGGAAACGTTGCCCGCGCCATTTTTGTAGTCGCGGTTCATGTATTCGAAACGAGTCTTCAGTTTCAGGCTCTGATCTTCCAGGAAACCTTTGGCTTCATCCTGAGAAGACGCCATTGCGAACTGCGAGGTGCCTGCTGCAACAGCCAGGGCGATCATGCTCCACTTCATCACGCGCATCGTGATTTGCTCCTTTGGTTTTTAGAAGAGTACTGCCGTCCCACCTGTTTTATTATCTGGGCGGCTCTTTCTTTTTGTGTCGGCGCAAACTTATATCACGCCGACATTGTTGGCGATACTTGCGAAATCAACCTTTCAGCTTCTTTACGGCGTTGTCGCAGAAGGAGCGCTGGATGTCGCAAATCCACAGTACCGATGCAACCGGGCTGACAACTTTATCGCTGTTTCCGGGCCTTTTTGCATCGCTAAAAAAGAGTCCCTGGCAAAACACTTGAATCTCCATCGGGCAACCCTGCCACTGTTTTTATTGGCTTCAGGCGACCACTTCCAGTGGTGCGCTTATAGTCCATACCGTTACGAATGCAACAAGCGTGCACAAACCGCAAAATCGCTGCGGTTATTTTTTTTCTGGGCGTCCGGATATGTGAAAACCTTGTGAAAACGGGGTCTCGGGGCTGTTTTGTTACGGGCTTGACGACGATCCCCCAATGGTGTTGCAACGCACCAAAGCTGCGCAGGACAACCAAAAACGTTACCGGTTCACCCCGCATTGAGTATTTGGCGGATGCCCGACCCACTGAGCGTAGACGTGTTGTGCAGTTTTGGTGCAAAAAAATCACAATCGGGCCCGAGTAAAACTGGCGCCGTCCGATTCGAGGGTCGACAGATCAGGGGTTTTCATGCGGATCTTCACGTCAAGGCTCATGTCCGGGGCTGTATTGGTGCGTCGGCGAGATAAATGTCTTATGTCGGCGCGCTTACTGAATTACTGTCGGAGGGAAGCGTGAAGCCCGCTGCATTCGCAGGTATGCTGCCGTTCTGTCGCTTGGCGCGCTGCTCTTACGGCGCCGCCGCTAAGCTGAGTCATAGGATCAGCGGGAGTGCTCACAGTGTTTGCTTTGGATTCACGACTTCAACAGGACGCCCTGGTCATCGGCGACTTTCCGTTGTGCCGGCTGTTGCTGTCCAACGACAGCAATTACCCTTGGTTCATCCTGGTACCTCGTCGCGAGGATATCAGCGAGTTGTTTCAGTTGGATGTCGCCGATCAGCAACAGCTATGGCGGGAAACCACCACCCTTGCCGAGTTACTCAAGGATTCGTTCGACGCCGACAAGCTGAACGTGGCAACCCTGGGTAACGTTGTCAGTCAGTTACACATGCATGTCATTGTGCGTAAGCGTGACGATGCCGCCTGGCCGGCGCCGGTCTGGGGCAGGCACCCGGCCAAGCCGTACAGCGCGGAACAGGTAGCAGCCATTCGCGAGCGCTTGCGTCTGGTGCTGACCGAAGAATTCACCTTTGTGGAGGGCTGAGTCATGAGCCTTGAAGAACGCGTTACCGATCTGGAAAGCCGTCTGGCCTTTCAAGATGACACCATTCAGGCTTTGAACGATGTGCTGGTGGCCCAGCAGAGAGTCATCGAGCGCCTGCAATTGCAGATGGAAGCGCTGATCAAGCGTCACGAAGAAATGGTCGGGCAGTTCGGTGCTTTTGAAGAAGATGCGCCACCGCCGCATTATTGAGCCATTCGGCAGGCATAAAAAAACCGCGGACAGCCAGGCTGTTCGCGGTTTTTTTTTGCTTTGGATCAGCGACGTGGCAGAGCGGCGATCACGTCCTCGGCTTGCAGGCCCTTGTCGCGGTTCATCACCGAGAACTCGACGCGCTGGCCTTCGACCAGAACACGGTGGCCTTCGCCACGAATGGCGCGAAAGTGCACGAAAATATCATCGCCGGAATCCCGGGAGATAAACCCGAAACCCTTGGAGGTGTTGAACCACTTCACGGTGCCGGTATCGCGATTGCTCATGTCATAGGTAGTCGGCGCAGCGGCCGGTGACGATTTGTAGAAGCTGACAGCCAAATGCAGCAGCACGGCAACCAGGGCGATCACCAGGCTGAACAACACCGCCGGCTGGCCAGCGATGACCGGCATCGGCGCGATCAGGGTCAAGGTTTGCAGGACGACAGTCAGTACCAGAAGGGCGCTGACCAGATTTTGCAGATGCTGGCGCGGGCCTTTGTTCCAGTAGGGAATTACTGGAGCGATGACCAGGTTCAGCAGGCCGAAAAAGGCCAGGTAAAGTGCATCGGGCTGTTGCAGGTAAGGAACGGCTTCGGCTTTCAGGCTGGGTATGAACGACAGCAGCAAGGCTGCTGCGCCCATTAGCAGGTGGACGATTTTCAACATTTTGATTGGCTCACGTTATGACGGCTCACAAGGAAGAGCTGAAGGCGCACGGTTCGCTTCAGGACAAAATAAGAGGCGGTGGACACGTACACGGCATCAGCCTATGCGCAACGCCCCGGAAAATAGGGCATGGCGACACACTGCCTATTTAACAGCAAAGCCTGCGGCTACTCAAATCAGCCCGGCCAGCGGCAGAGAAACGGTCGATTTGTCGCAGTCAAATCACGGATTGATAGCTGCGAGCGGGCGCTTGCCTTGCTAAAGTGGGGCTGAACCTGCTGGATGAATTCAATCACTGTTAGGGGGTAAGCATGGCAATTGATATCGGTATCAGTGAAGAAGACCGCAAATCCATCGTCGAAGGGCTGTCGCGGCTGCTGTCGGACACCTATGTGCTGTATCTGAAAACCCATAACTTCCACTGGAACGTCACCGGCCCGATGTTTCGCACGCTGCACCTGATGTTCGAAGAGCAATACAACGAGCTGGCGCTGGCTGTCGATTCGATCGCCGAGCGTATCCGTGCGTTGGGCTTCCCGGCGCCGGGTGCCTACGCGACCTACGCGCGTCTTTCTTCTATTAAAGAAGAAGTCGGTGTACCGAGCGCCGAAGACATGATCAAGCAATTGGTCGAAGGCCAGGAAGCGGTGACCCGTACCGCGCGCGGCATTTTCCCGCTGCTGGACAAGGTCAGCGACGAGCCGACCGCCGATCTGCTGACCCAGCGCATGCAAGTGCACGAGAAAACTGCGTGGATGCTGCGCGCACTGCTCGAGGAATGATCCAGACGCTGCGGACGGCGTGAGGTCGTCCGCATGCTCTCCAGACTCTTACCGTTGTCGTTGGCTTATCCTACGAGGCTGGTCAACAAGTCGTATGGCGCTAACTTTGTCACTGGGTTTTTATGAAGGCGCAGGATGTTGCCTTATAAATCAGCAGTCATGGCAAAGGAGTGTCAACGCTATGGTAGAAGGAGACAGGCGAAGCGACAGGATGTCGGCTTCGCGGCACGTAATTAAAGTCGACCCGTTCGTCAGCGAGTTCGACATGAATCTGATCCGGCCGCTGTCGCGATCGATTCGCCTCAACGGTTTTGCGACCTGCCTGCGCCTGGAGCAGGTCTACTGGAATATTCTCGGCGGCATGGCCGAGGACAATCATTGTTCGGTCAGCACACTGTTATCCCACGTCGATCGCGAGGTGCATCTGCGTTATGGCGGGGTGAAGAATTTCAGTGCGCTGGTGCGGGTGGTTTGTGTCATGAACGGGATCAAAGATCTCGCACCCGCCGTTTCGCGCTGAAACGGCGGTTGCAACGAGGTTGCAGGCTGTGCAGCGTTACGGCTGCACAGCCTGCATTTAATCGATATAATCCCGCGCTTTCGCCGCAAAGCCCTGCGCGCGGCAGCAATCTGATCGCCGAGACACCTCCATGCCAATGTACGATTACCAATGTGCTTCCTGTGGTCATCAGTTGGAAGCCATTCAGAAGATCAGCGACGCACCGTTGGTCGATTGCCCTGCCTGCCAGGCGCCCGAACTGAAGAAGCAGCTGTCCATGCCGGGTTTTCGCCTCAGCGGCAACGGTTGGTACGAGACCGACTTCAAGACCGGAGCCAAGAAGAATCTGGCCGGTGGCGACAAAGCTGACTAGGGTTCCAACCCTGAACGAACGACACGCGTGAGTTTCCGCCTTGCTTGATGGCGGCGGGATCTCCACCGAATTTCGAATTACGAGAAGCGAACCACACCATGATGCGCAGCCACTATTGCGGCCAACTGAACGAAAGCCTGGAAGGCCAGGAAATTACCCTTTGCGGAT
>NZ_RCOD01000002.1:0-2004 GCF_004307505.1 Pseudomonas sp. Sample_11 | reverse complement strand
AGAGCGTGGGAACGATCTCGCCCGTCAGGCCGGCCAATGCCGCTCAAACACCGGTGCCAGCACCGGGTGTCGGTCGATCCTTTGCAGCCACGCATAAAAGCCCGGGCGGGTCTGGCGCAGGTGTTCGCGGCTGCCGGCCCAGCGGCTTACCACGGCCGCCAGCACATCCAGCGCGCCGGGCGTTTCGTCATCCAGATATAGCTCCCCGGAAAACTGATCGGCAAACACCTCCCAACTGAAGTGCAGGCGCTGGCGCGTGCCGGCGATCAGGTTTTGCCGTGCGCTCTCGTCAGGCGTGCTCAGCCAGCGCTCGGGGTAATCGATGATGCCGACCGCCGCGTAGCAATTGCTGACGATATAGGCGAGGCCGCGAATCGCCTGATCACGATCGGCAGCCTTGCTCGGCAGCAGGCCGGACTTGGGAAACGTCAGGCCCAGGTGAATCAGGATCGCCGCACTTTCGGTCATGGCGCTGCCGTCCGGCAGTTGCAGGGTCGGTATCTGTTTCAACGGATTGAGTTTGCCCAGCGCCTCGTCGGCCTCGGCGCTGGCTTCGGTATCAATGAAGCGATAGGCGATCTGGCACAACTCCAGTGCCGCCTCGATGGCAGCCGCGCCGGAATTCTTGTGCCCGTAGAGCTGGTACATGTCCGTTCCCCCGATAAGGCCTTTGCACAGGGTAGATGGCTGGCTGGCCTGACGTAGAAAATTCTGCATATGTGTCCTGATTGGCACGTTTTTCCCATGCACTGCCGACTTGCGAAATCAACCTTCGCCAATCAGCGCTGGCGGTGCCCATCCCGCACCAAGAGCATTCATCGAACGCTATCCGCGTTCTTGTAAGGTGCGACAGCGAACCAAAAGTTCGCCTGTCCGAGCTGGCAATAAGGAGTTCACCTGTGAATCTTCAAATGCTCCGCCGTACGACATACCCCACTCACTCGCAAATCCAGCCCCAAGTTCAGCCGAGCCTATTCAGCCTGGCGCGTTTCTCCTTTATTACCTGAAACCCAATGCACACTTTGCGTGCCTGGCGATCGAGCGATCGCCGGGCGCCAAGTGTTATTTATTTTTTAAATACGGCAATTAATAAAAGGCACAACAACAAGATTGTCGAACAATGACTTTCCGTCATTGAAGTTGCACCAAAAGCGCACGCCCGAATGTGATGCAGTTAACCAATACTCCAGAATCAAAATAAGGAACATGTCCTGTGAACCGCTGAATGACTGACCTGCACCAAATCGATTCGCTACGCACCGATAGGTGCTGAGCCTGATCACCGAGCAGCCGCTCTATCCCGCCGATTGGCGTGATACAGCGTTCCCTCTGACTCGCTCTGGAAAAAGCCCTTCTGCGAGGACTTGGGGACCGCTTCGCGCCGAATAAACGGTATGCGAACTTGAAACTTATATAAATGCGACATCAGTAACACCGAAGATATGCGTTCAACCCGTTTCAGCAACATCTGGCACACCTGTTGCAAACTGTAACAAACCTGAGACAGCTCACGTCTCCACACAACAACAAGCCACGGAATGGATAATGAACAATCGATATAGATGCTACTAAGCCACTAAGTTTGTTCGAGGCCGTTTAAACAGATAGTTCAACTATCGGCTCGCGTACACCTTGAAGAAAGTTGCACCCACTCACTCGAACATCAGCCATATGTTCGGACGGCACCTTATTGCCCTTCATCTGACCCGAGGGAGCTTTAATGAACGATGCGGTAAAGCACAAAACCCTGCCGGGGCCGTTGCAGCAAGCGCCGGTCCCGCCGGCAACGGGCAGGCCGGCGTTTACAGCCAACACGTCACGACCCGGCGGGTTGAACAAACCACAGATGCTCTTGCTGATCGCCGTGTCGGCGCTGATACACGGCGGCGCGTGGTGGTTCTTCCATCAGGCGCGTCCTGAGCCACTGCCGACGCCGCCGGAAATCCCGGAAATGACCGTCGAGCTGACCAGCCCGACGCCTCCGGCCCCGCCAACACCGGAACC
>NZ_RCOD01000027.1:208798-239380 GCF_004307505.1 Pseudomonas sp. Sample_11 | reverse complement strand
AGTCGAAGTGGGTAAATCTGGCCGGGTACTTGAGCGTGCCGAACTGCGCATAACCGTGACTTTCGGTAATCGTCGCGCTTGCGGGTGAGCTCAAGGCCAGGCTGATCAGGAGCAGGGAGAGGGCACGCTTCAAGTCAGATCCGATCCAGCGGCTTGGGCTTTGTGGGCCGTACAGTAACAGCTTGTCTGGACAGGAAAAAGATGCGGGTTAATGCCGGGTTAATCGCTACACGATGTTGAGCTGATTTGTTTCTGTGGTGAGGGGATTCATCTGTGGCGAGGAGGATTTATCTGTGGCGAGGGGATTTATCCCCGCTGGACTGCGCAGCAGTCCCTTCTTCAAGATGCCGAAAAAACGCGGCCGCTGCGCGCCCCAGCGGGGATAAATCCCCTCGCCACAGTGTTCCCGTCTGGCACAAAGCAATCGGCAATAAAAAGCCCCTGAATTCAGGGGCTCTTCAATCAGTGCGGCTGATAAACCGTAAGCATCTGCCCCGGCTTCAACGCCTTGCCCGCACCCGGGTTCCAGCGCTTGAGATGTTGCATCTCAACGTTGAAGCGCTTCGCCACCACGTACAGAGTGTCGCCACGCTTGACCTTGTACCGGGTCTGCTGCTTGCTCTCTTCCTTGCCTTTGCTCTTGGTATTGGCCGCGACCACAGTGTTGACCCGGCCGGACTTGCGCGCCGGTGCACGCTTGGTGTTGTCCTGCATGACCAGGGTCTGGCCGACCTTGAGGTTCTTGCCGGTCAGCTTGTTCCAGCGCTGCAGATCCTTGACTTCGACCTTGTTGGCCTTGGCGATGGAGCCGAGGTTGTCGCCACGCTTGACCCGATAGGCGCGTTTGAGCTGTGCGACTTCCGACGGATCGGCGCCTTCGAACACCGGTTTCAGCGAGCGCGGGCTGATCAGTTCGTCCGGGCGCATGGTCTGCAGACTGGCGGTCAGCAGTTGCGCCTTGGACGTCGGCACCAGCAAGTGCTGCGGACCATCGATGGTGGTGCGCTGTTTGAACGCCGGGTTGAGCTGGAACAGTTCGTCTTCATCGATGTTCGCCACCGCAGCGACCTTGGACAGGTCCATGCGCTGGTTGATTTCGACGACCTGGAAGTACGGCTCGTTGGCGATCGGGTTGAGGTTGACGCCGTAGGCTTCCGGCGCCAGTACTACTTGCGACAGTGCCAGCAACTTCGGCACATAGGCCTGGGTTTCCGCCGGCAGCGGCAGGTTCCAGTAGTCGGTGGGCAGGCCGAGCTTTTCGTTGCGCTCGATCGCCCGGCTGACGGTGCCTTCACCGGCGTTGTAGGCCGCCAGAGCCAGCAGCCAGTCGCCGTTGAACATGTCGTGCAGGCGAGTCAGGTAATCCATCGCTGCAGTGGTCGAAGCGGTGATGTCGCGACGACCGTCGTAGAAGCGGGTCTGGCGCAGGTTGAAGTAGCGCCCGGTGGACGGAATGAATTGCCACAGGCCCACCGCATCGGCGCGGGAGTAGGCCATTGGGTTGTACGCGCTCTCGATCACTGGCAGCAGGGCCAGTTCCAACGGCATGTTGCGTTCTTCGAGGCGTTCGACGATGTAATGAATGTAGAGGCTGCCGCGTTCGCCGGCATTCTCGAGAAAAGAGGGATTACTGGCGAACCACAGGCGCTGTTGCTCGATGCGCGGATTGACGCCAAGGCCTTCCTGCAACTGGAAGCCCTGGCGCATGCGTTCCCAGATGTCCTGGGGCGCCACGGGAGTGGGCTTCTCGGTCAGCCAGATCGGCTTCTGCTTGGCTCGCGCAGCAATGTTCGGCGTGTGCGTCGCTTCAGTCTGCGGAGCGTGGCTGGAGCAACCCGCCAGCGTGGCGGACACAGCCACCGCGATGGCTTGCGCCAGGCGGGTCAAAGCATCTGAATTGACGGACTTACGTATGGATGACGACATTGGCTGGAAGTAAGTTCCGGGCAAAAATGTCGGGCGATTCTAGAAAGCGCACCCCCTGCGGTCAACCATTGAGAATTTTTGTCCCAGCCGGCGCGGTCGTCAGAACTTGTCTTTCCATGCTCGCAGAGCCGCAAATACCTCGCTCGGCTCCCGGTTTTGAGCGCCTTCCCGTTCGTCCACTTTTTGTGTAACCAATGTTTCAGAAGTGCGTAAAAACGGATTGGTAAGCTTTTCCAGGGCCAAAGTCGACGGCAATGTCATCACGCCGTTCTGCCGTTGCTGCGTGACCTTTTCCAGACGGGCGGCGACTTCCGGATTGCCCGGCTCGACGGCGGCGGCAAATTTCAGATTGCTCAAGGTGTATTCATGGGTGCAGTAGACCAGCGTATCTTCCGGCAAGGCCGCAAGACGGCTGAGCGAGTGGTACATCTGCTCGGGTGTGCCTTCGAACAACCGGCCGCAACCGGCGGCGAACAGGGTGTCGCCGCAGAACAGCAGGCCATGGTGGTAATAGGCGATGTGCCCCAGGGTGTGACCGGGCACCGCATAGACGTCGAAGTTCCAGCCGAGCACGCTGACGCTGTCGTTGTCCTTGAGCGCTATGTCACGCGCCGGAATGCTTTCGCTGGCCGGGCCGTAGACCTTGGCGCCGGTCGCGGCCTTCAGGCGCTCGACGCCGCCGACATGGTCATGGTGATGGTGGGTGATCAGAATATCGCTGAGCACCCAGCCCGGATGGGCCTCGAGCCAAGCCTGCACCGGGGCAGCGTCGCCCGGATCGACCACCGCACAGCGCTGGGTCTGATGATCCTGTAACAACCAGATGTAGTTGTCGGTGAACGCGGGCAGGGCACTGATCTGTATCATCGTCGGAATTCGCCAAGCGGAAAACATTGGCGCATCTTAGTAGTTCCTGGCGCGTTGGAGAATGACATGACCGATAAAGCGTTCGCTCAGGCCGATCCCGACTGGCTGGCATTGATCAGCGCCGCCCGCGAATGGCTGTCGGGGCCGCTCGGGCAATTTCTGCTGGATGAAGAGCGGCGCATGCTCGACGACGAGCTCGGCCGGTTCTTCGGCGGTTATCTTGTGCATTACGGCCCGTCCGCCGAAACCCCGCCGGCCGCGCCGCAAGTGCAGCGTAACGTGCGTCTTGGCGCGCCGTTGCCCGGGGTCGAGATCGTCTGCGAAGAGCAGGCCTGGCCGTTGAGCGAGCACGCCGCCGACGTGGTGGTGATGCAGCATGGCCTGGATTTCTGCCTGTCGCCCCACGGTTTGCTGCGTGAAGCGGCGAGCAGCGTGCGCCCCGGCGGGCATCTGCTGATCATCGGCATCAACCCCTGGAGCACTTGGGGGCTGCGGCATTTCTTCGCCAATGATGCCCTGCGCAAGGCGCGCTGCATCTCCCCGTCGCGGGTCGCCGACTGGCTCAATCTGCTCGGCTTCGCGCTGGAGAAACGCCGCTTCGGGTGCTATCGTCCGCCGCTCGCGTCGCCCAAGTGGCAGAACCGTCTGGCCGGCTGGGAACGCAAGGCCGGTGACTGGCAGCTGTCCGGCGGTGGCTTCTATCTGCTGGTGGCGCGCAAGATCGTGGTGGGGCTGCGGCCATTGCGCCAGGAACGCCGCGAGCCGATGGGCAAGCTGATTCCGCTGCCGATGGCCAAGGTCAACCGCCGCCGCATCGAACCGTAAACCCTCTTTTATTTGTGGCCGGTCTTGTCCCGGCCGCGGTCATTGTCGATCCGTGATTGGCAGGACAGGCATTTTTCTGGAAAGACTGGCATGAGCGAAAGCGTGGAAAGCGTCGACACCGTAGAACTGTTCACCGACGGCGCCTGCAAGGGTAACCCCGGCCCCGGCGGCTGGGGCGCGCTGCTGGTGTGCAAGGGCGTCGAAAAGGAACTGTGGGGCGGCGAGGCCAACACCACCAACAACCGCATGGAGCTGCTCGGCGCGATTCGTGGCCTCGAAGCGCTCAAGCGCCCCTGCGAAGTGCTGCTGGTCACCGACTCGCAATACGTCATGAAAGGCATCAACGAGTGGATGGCCAACTGGAAGAAGCGCGGCTGGAAAACGGCTGCGAAAGAGCCAGTGAAGAATGCCGATCTGTGGAAAGAGCTGGACGAGCAGGTCAATCGCCACAAAGTCACCTGGAAATGGGTGCGCGGGCACATTGGCCATCACGGTAACGAGCGGGCTGACCAACTGGCCAACCGTGGAGTGGATGAAGTTCGCGGTTACAAGCAGAGCTGATTTCGCTTGTGAACCGTGGCGTGGCCGTTCGCGAGCAGGCTCGCTCCCACATTTGCAATGCATTCCCCTGTAGGAGCTGCCGAAGGCTGCGATCTTTTGATCTTGCTGTAAGAAAAATCAAAAGATCGCAGCGTGCCGCAGCTCCTACAGGCTTCATTCCCAGCGTGTTAACATCCGCGCCTTTGCCCGATTGACCCGTTGAGAGCTGAGCACTGATGGCCACCAGATCCGTTGTACTCGATACCGAAACCACCGGCATGCCGGTGACCGATGGTCACCGGATCATTGAAATCGGTTGCGTCGAACTGATCGGTCGGCGCCTGACGGGCCGGCATTTTCACGTTTATCTGCAACCGGATCGCGAGAGCGACGAAGGTGCGATCGGTGTGCACGGCATCACCAACGAATTCCTCGTCGGCAAGCCGCGCTTTGCCGAAGTCGCCGACGAGTTCTTCGAGTTCATCCAGGGCGCACAGCTGATCATCCACAACGCGGCGTTCGACGTTGGCTTCATCAACAACGAATTCGCCTTGATGGGCCAGCACGATCGCGCTGACATCACCCAGCATTGCACGATCCTCGACACCCTGATGATGGCTCGGGAACGTCACCCGGGGCAGCGCAACAGCCTCGATGCGTTGTGCAAGCGTTACGGCGTCGACAACTCCGGCCGTGAACTGCACGGCGCCTTGCTCGACTCGGAAATTCTCGCCGACGTCTACCTGACCATGACCGGCGGCCAGACCAGCCTGTCGCTGGCCGGCAACGCCTCCGATGGCAATGGCACGGGCGAGGGTGCCGACAACTCGGCTACCGAAATCCGCCGCCTGCCGGTCGATCGTCAGCCAGCACGCATCATCCGGGCGACTGAAGAAGAACTGGCGGCGCATCTGGTGCGGCTGGAAATCATCGCCAAATCGGCGGGTGCGCCGGCGTTGTGGACGCAGATTGCCGAGGCTGATGCGCAGGCCTGATAAACCTGAAGATCAAAGATCAAAAGATCGCAGCCTTCGGCGGCTCCTACGGGGATTGCATTCCAAGTTAGAGACACCGAAGGCAGCGATTTTTTGCGTTTGGCGACATGGAGCCAAGTTGCCACTCTCGCCACATTCGTCGCAACCCTCTACCCTGAGTGCACTGGTCAGGTGCAAATCTGCCGCCTCAGGACACTGAGCCTCATGTACAAAGAGTTGAAATTTGCGCTGGCAATCATCCATCGCGACAGCAAGGTCGACACTGTCGGCTGCGTCAAGGAATGAGGACTTTTCCCAGTATGCAACCGGTCATGAATCCGAAATACCCAGGGTTGTCGGTGCGGGTCGCCGACGAAGGTTTTGCGCCGTATATCTGGGGCAGCGACTTCAGTTTCGAGGTGGCCGCCTATGGCGCCGCCGTGATCGGCAAGCCGGTCGAGCAGTGGCCGGTGACGCCAATCGTGCCGTATCGCAAGTGCTACGGTATTGATCCCGAAGAATTCAGCGCCTTTCACAACGCGCCCGACAGTGCGATTTTCATGGCGTACCTGGACGACGAGCCGGTCGGTCACCTGGTGATCAGCACCAACTGGAACGGCTTTGCCCACATCGATGAACTGGCGGTGCATGCCCCGGCCCGTCGCCACGGCGTGGCCAAGGCGTTGCTCGATGTCGCGCAGTTCTGGAGTCGCAAGAAGAAGCTGCCGGGCATCATGCTCGAAACCCAGAACAACAACCTCGGCGCCTGTCGGCTGTATGAGCGCTGCGGTTATGTGATCGGCGGCATCGACCAGTTGCGCTATCGCGGCATCGATCCGCACACCGCCGAAGTCGCATTGTTCTGGTATCGCCTGTTCGATAATCCGCTGGAAAAACCACTCAGCTCGACAACATCGCCTCGGCTTGTTCCGTGACGATGGTCAGCAGTGTCTGAATCGCCGCCGACGGCGTGGCATGTTTGAAGGTCAGGGCGTAGAGGTTGATCGGCACAGCCGGTGAGAGCGGGCAGACGTCAAGCCCACCGGCGCGGGCGCCCAACGCGGTGAAGGGGTCGACGATCGCCAGGCCTTCGCCGGCCTCGACCATGCTGCGCATCATCTGATGGGTCTGCACGCGGGTCTGAATGCTTGGTGCCGGGCGCAAGGCCTGAAGTTTGTTTTCCAGCGCCGGACTCAGCGGATCCTGGCCTTCGAGACCGACCATGGCCTGACCGGCCAGATCTGCCAGGGATATGTATTTCTGTTTCGGTTGCAGCCAGCCGTGCGGAGCGAGCAATTGCAGCTTGCCCTGGGCCAGCGGCTGGCAGTGGATATCGGGGTGTTCGGGATCGTGCAGGCTCAGGCCCAGATCGCTTTCGCGCAGTAACAGGCTGCGGACGATGTCGCGAGTCGGCGCGCTGAGCAGGCTGCACGGTGCGTCCGGCAAGCGCCGACGCAGAGTCGCAAGGCTTTGTGGCAGTAATTGTTGGGCCAGCGGCGGGGTGCCGATGATGCGCAAGGGCGGGGCGAGGTATTGCTTGAGGCTGCTGGCCAGACGCTGCACCGGCTCAAGCGCCTCGTAAACGTGTGCGATTTCCACTTGCAAGGCGCGCGCTTCGGGGGTCGATTGCAGCCGCCCGCGAACGCTGGCGAACAACATGAACCCCAACTGACTCTCGGCTTCGCGCAAACGCTCTTCGACCTCGGTCACCGGCAATTGCAGCCATTCGGCGGCGGTGCCCAGGTGACCGGTCTGCAAGAGCGCCTGAATCACTTCGATGTGGCGTAAACGCATGCGTGAAGTCCATGTTCAGCAGGTGGGGTCAGACGCTGAATCCTACCCCAAGTCCGCTCGCATGACTTCTGCTCATAACGCTGGGTTATTGAGCGACGGTTGGCTCAGGTTCGCGAATCAGGGTAATGCCTGATTGAACCAGGAGAAACTCGCTGTCACTGACCTTGTTGACCCGATCGCCAATGGCGAGTTTGTAAATGGGCTCCGAGCCAGTGGATCCGTCTGCAGACGGGTTCGATTCCTGGAATTCATGCACGGAATAAACGCGGCCTTCCGCATCTCTTGCATGAAACTGACCGACGAGTACTGCTGCCATCTGCTTAGAACCTCTGGAGATAAAACGCTTGATTTGCGGCTTTGTAGACCGTCACCAAGCTCGGTAAGTTTTCCTACAGGAAAAAAATATTCGCCGCGCAGGAAAAACCAATGACCACTGGTGAAAATGTCACTGGATCATCTATAACTAGCGACTCTTCCCACGGACCATCGAGAGTCATCCATGAGCAATGTCTACAACGTCGCTGTAGTGGTCGGCAGCCTGCGCAAAGCATCGATCAATCGCAAGGTCGCACTGGCCCTCGCCGAACTGGCGCCGGCCAATCTCAAGCTCGAGATTGTCGAAATCGGTGAGCTGCCGCTGTACAACGAAGACATCGACGGCGCTTCTACGCCGGCAGCCTACAGCACTTTCCGTCAGAAAGTGGCGTCATCCGACGCGGTGCTGTTTGTTACCCCCGAGTACAACCGCTCGATCCCGGCACCGTTGAAGAACGCCATCGACGTCGGTTCGCGCCCTTATGGCCAGAGCGCTTGGAGCGGCAAACCCGGCGCGGTGATCAGCGTATCACCAGGCGCCATTGGTGGCTTCGGTGCTAACCAGCATCTGCGCCAGACCTTCGTTTTTCTCGATATTCACTGCCTGCAACAGCCGGAAGCGTATCTGGGCGGTGCGGGCAACGCGTTTGATGAAGCGGGCAAGCTGAGCGACTCGGTGAAGCCGTTCCTGCAGAAATTCATCGATGCGTACGGCCAGTTCGTCGAGCAACACAAGAAATAAGCTCACCGAAACTCACTGTGGGAGCGAGCCTGCTCGCGAAGGCTGTGTGTCAGATAATAATTTCATCTCTGACAATCCGCCTTCGCGAGCAGGCTCGCTCCCACATTTGTTCGATTTCCACTCGTTTCGCTATTTGAAGGCTCCTGCGAATGCTCGCTGCGTCACTGATTTTCCTGCTGACCATCACCCTCGTCATCTGGCAACCCAAAGGGCTCGGCGTCGGCTGGAGTGCAACGTTGGGCGCCGTGCTGGCGTTGATTTTCGGCGTCGTTCACCTCACGGATATCCCGCTGGTCTGGCAGATCATCTGGAACGCGACCGGCACCTTCGTGGCGCTGATCATCATCAGCCTGTTGCTCGACGAGGCTGGCTTTTTCAATTGGGCGGCGCTGCACGTGGCGCGTTGGGGGCGGGGCAGTGGGCGCAAACTGTTTGCCTTCATGGTGCTGCTCGGCGCGCTGGTGTCTGCGTTGTTCGCCAATGACGGCGCGGCGCTGATTCTCACGCCGATCGTGATTTCGATGCTGCTGGCACTGCGCTTTTCACCGGCGGCGACGCTGGCATTCGTCATGGGCGCCGGGTTCATTGCCGACACGGCGAGCCTGCCGCTGGTGGTGTCGAACCTGGTCAACATCGTTTCTGCGGACTTCTTCAATATCGGCTTCAACCGTTATGCAGCGGTCATGGTGCCGGTGAACTTCGTCAGCGTGGCGGCGACGCTGGGCATGTTGCTGTGGTTTTTCCGTCGCGACATCCCGGCGGCTTACGATCCTGAACAACTGGAAAACCCGCACACCGCTATCCACGACAAGGCGACGTTCTATGCCGGTTGGGCAGTGCTGGTGATCCTGTTGGTCGGCTGCTTCGGCCTCGAACCGCTGGGCATTCCAATCAGCGCAATTTCGGCGGTGTGTGCCGCGCTGCTGCTGGGCATCGCTGCGCGCGGTCACAAAATCTCCACGCGCAAGGTTATGAAAGAAGCGCCGTGGCAGATCGTGATTTTCTCGCTGGGCATGTACCTGGTGGTGTACGGCCTGCGCAACGCCGGGCTCACCGGTTACCTCGCCGGATGGCTGGACGTGTTCGCCGGTCACGGCGTGTGGGGCGCGGCCGTGGGCACCGGGGTGCTGACGGCGCTGCTGTCGTCGATCATGAACAACTTGCCAACCGTACTGATCGGCTTGCTGTCGATTGACGCCAGTCAGGCCAGCGGCGTGATCAAGGAAGCGATGATCTACGCCAACGTGATCGGCAGCGACCTGGGGCCGAAGATCACTCCGATCGGCAGTCTGGCGACCTTGTTGTGGTTGCATGTGCTGGAGCGCAAGGGCATCCACATCGGCTGGGGCTATTACTTCCGCGTCGGGATTGTGCTGACGGTGCCGGTGTTGCTGGTGACGTTGGCGGCGTTGGCGGTGCGGCTTTCGCTGTAGACCGGGGTGGGCCCAATCGCTGGCAAGCCAGCTCCCACAGGATTTGTATTCACCGCGAAACCTGTGGGAGCTGGCTTGCCAGCGAAGGGGCCAGTTCAGGCACCACAAATCTCAGGTTTGCCCCGGCACATTCGGCCAAAGATCCGCCACCAGAAACAACCGCTCCGCCTCTTCCCATTCGCCCTGGGCATTCTCGGTCAGGCGTACCATCAACTGCGCCGGGGCCAGTGCTGGCAGGTCTTCCAGCCACAAACGCAGGTGCTCATCTGTCCAGACCTGATCCGCCGGGTAATGCGCCGGCGCCAGCCAGGCGTGGCGGGGCAGGGGTTGCCAGCGGCCCGGCGGGCGTTGGGCGACAAACGCCGGCCAGTCCTTCTGATGCAGCCAACTGCCACGCAGATGTTGCGGATGCGCGCCGTGCGGTGAGTCGGCCTGCCCGGGCCACGGATACAGCAGATAACCGCCCAGCCACAGCTGCGCGCTGAAGGTTTCGATATCCAGCGCCGCGAGCACTTCGCGGCTTTCCGGGCGCGCCGAGATCGGCAATTGATGCTCGGCCAGATGCGCTAGCTTACGATCCAACCGATCATGACAACCCGGCCCCAGCCACTGCGCTGGATCGCGGCCATCGCCATCCTGCGGGCCAAGGTAGAGCTTGATCGCCAGTTCCAGATGATGCACGCCGTCGCGGTCACGCAGCAGCATGTCCAGCTCGCCGAGGGTGTGCCCGGCGCGGCGGATTGGCAGGTTGGCGGCGATCAGTTCGATGCCCGGCGCATGCGAGACGGCGAACTGCCACAGGCGCTCGTAATACAGACCCAGACGGCGGGTGCGCGCCTGCGCCAGCCATTGCAGCAGGCCATAACTGTCGTGGTCGAGCTGGCGCAGCCAGTGTTCGAGGCGCTGTGGTTCTTGTACCCAGTCGCTGCCGGCGAGCGGATGGCGCTGCGGCCACGGCGTAGCGGCGAGCATCGGCGGGGCGAGGATCACCCACGCCAGGTCCCGCACTTCGGGATGGCGTAATCGATGGGGCAACTGCAACAAGTCGGGAAACAGGATCATCTTGCGAGCATAGCCTTAAACCTGAGCGCACCCTTGAGGCTGAAAGGATTTTGTCTATCTGGCGCTTTCGCCCATAATCGGGTTTTCGCGTTTTCGATTGTCCGCAGAGGTCCCATGGAGCAATTTCGTAATATCGGCATCATCGGTCGCCTGGGCAGCTCCCAGGTGCTGGATACCGTCCGCCGACTGAAACGCTTTCTGCTCGACCGTCACCTGCATGTGATCCTCGAAGACACCATCGCTGAAGTCCTGCCCGGCCACGGCCTGCAAACCTCGTCGCGCAAGATGCTCGGCGAAGTCTGCGACATGGTCATTGTCGTCGGCGGTGACGGCAGCCTGCTGGGCGCGGCGCGGGCGCTGGCCAAACACAATATTCCGGTGCTCGGCATCAACCGTGGCAGCCTTGGCTTCCTCACCGATATTCGCCCGGACGAGCTGGAAATCAAGGTCGCCGAAGTGCTCGACGGCCACTATCTGGTAGAAAACCGCTTCCTGCTGCAAGCCGAAGTGCGTCGCCATGGCGAGGCCATCGGCCAGGGCGATGCGCTCAACGACGTGGTGCTGCACCCGGGCAAATCGACGCGGATGATCGAATTCGAGCTGTACATCGACGGCCAGTTCGTCTGCAGCCAGAAGGCCGACGGCCTGATCGTCGCCACACCGACCGGTTCCACTGCCTACGCCTTGTCCGCCGGCGGGCCGATCATGCATCCCAAGCTCGACGCTATTGTGATTGTGCCGATGTACCCCCATACCTTGTCGGGACGGCCGATCGTGGTCGATGGCAACAGTGAGCTGAAAATCGTCGTGTCCAAAGATATGCAGATCTACCCGCAGGTCTCCTGCGACGGCCAGAACCATTTCACCTGCGCACCGGGCGACACCATTACCGTGAGCAAGAAAGCGCAGAAGCTGCGCCTGATTCATCCGCTCGATCACAATTACTACGAGGTGTGCCGCACCAAGCTTGGCTGGGGCAGCAAGCTGGGGGGCGGAGGCGACTGATGCTCGATCCCGCGCGCAGTTACGACCTGATCGGTGACGTGCACGGATGCGCCATGACCCTCGAACACTTGCTGGACCGTCTCGGTTATCACAAGCAGGGCGGGGTCTGGCGGCATCCGTCACGCATGGCGGTGTTCGTCGGCGACATCATCGACCGTGGCCCGCGCATTCGCGAGGCGCTGCACATCGTCCACGACATGGTCGAAGCAGGGCAGGCGCTGTGCATCATGGGCAACCACGAATTCAACGCGCTCGGCTGGGTCACTCCGGCGCCACCGGGCAGCGGCAAGCAGTTCGTGCGCGAACACACCAAGCGCCATGCGCGGCTGTTGCAGGAAACCCTGACTCAATTTGAAAACCATCCCGGCGACTGGCATGACTTCCAGCAGTGGTTCTACGAGCTGCCGCTGTTCGTCGATGCCGGTCGCTTCCGCGTCGTCCATGCGTGCTGGGACGCCGGACTGATCGAGCCGTTGCGGGCGTTGTTCCCCAATGGCTGCGTCGATGAGCATTTCCTCCAGGCCTCGGCGGTGCCCGGCAGCTTCGCCTGCACCGTGTTCGACCGCTTGCTGCGCGGCACCGACATGCGTCTGCCCGGTGGCCTGACCATGACCAGCGGCGACGGTCTGGTGCGTTCGTTCTTCCGCACCAAGTTCTGGGAAGACGACCCGAAAACCTATGGCGACATCGTGTTCCAGCCCGATGCACTGCCCGAACCTGTCGCGCAGACGCCGCTGACTTCCACCGAAAAGAATTCTTTGCTGCGCTATGGCGTCGACGAGCCGTTGCTGTTCGTCGGCCACTACTGGCGCAGCGGCAAACCGGCGCCGATCCGCCCGAACCTCGCGTGCCTGGATTACAGCGCCGTGCTCTACGGCAAACTGGTGGCCTATCGTCTGGACCAGGAAACGCGCCTGGATCCGCAAAAATTCGTCTGGGTCGATGTCGAGCGGCCGGAGGTCCTGCAATGAGTGCGGTAGCGGTATTGCGCCTGCCGTTGGCGGTGGATTTGAGCGGTTTTGTCAAACTGCTGCAACGCATGCAAGTGCCCCATCGCGTCAGCGAAGAGGCGGGCGAACAGGTGCTGTGGGCGCCGGAGGAAATCAGCGAAGACGTGCGTTCCTTGTACGAGCGCTTCCCGGCCGGCGACCCGGATCAGCAACTGGACGTACCCATGGGCCAGACCTTCAAGCGCCCGAGCTTCGCCGAACAGCTGAAACACGCCAAAGCCACCGGGTTGATTCTGCTGTTGAGCCTGATCGTCGGTGGCCTGACCTTTCTCGGCGAAAACCTGGAAACGCTGCGCTGGCTGACCTTCCTCGATTTTCGCGTGATCGGTGAGTACATCCACTTCACGCCGCTGGCCGACAGTCTGGCGGCAGGGCAGTGGTGGCGGCTGGTCACGCCGATGCTGATCCACTTCGGCATCCTCCATCTGGCCATGAACGGCATGTGGTATTGGGAACTGGGGCGGCGCATCGAGTCGCGCCAGGGCAGCATCAACCTGATCGGCCTGACGCTGCTGTTCAGTCTGGTGTCCAACTACGCGCAGTTCGTCTGGAGCGGGCCGAGCCTGTTTGGTGGGCTGTCCGGCGTGCTTTACGGCTTGCTCGGGCATTGCTGGATTTTCCAGCTGCTGGCGCCGAACCCGGCCTATCGTCTGCCGCGCGGTGTGCTGGTGATGATGCTGGTGTGGCTGGTGGTGTGCATGTCCGGGCTGATTTCGCTGATCGGTTTCGGCCAGATCGCCAACGCCGCGCACCTGAGCGGGTTACTCATCGGATGCTTTACCGGTTTGTTGGGCGGTTTGTATAACCGCCGTAAACTGGCCGTCTAACATTTTTTGTTTCAGCAAAGAGCACGGAGACCCTGATGTCCTCTTTCAACGACATGATCAGCAACATCACCCCGGACATCTACGAAAGCCTGAAACTGGCCGTGGAAATCGGCAAATGGTCCGACGGCAACAAACTCACTGCCGAACAGCGCGAGCTGTCGTTGCAGGCGATGATTGCCTGGGAAATCCAGAACCTGCCTGAAGACCAGCGCACCGGCTACATGGGCCCGCAAGAGTGTGCGTCGAAGTCGATCGAAGTGCCGAACATCCTGTTCAAGTCGGATGCCATCCATTGATCGAGATTGGCCGCGGTGCAATCAGTAAAATGTCGGCGCGTCTGGACGGGCCGAACGTGCAGTACGCGTTTCGTCTGGATGACGTCGAGGTGCCGGTCAATCCGTTGATCGGCAGCACGTTGCGTCTGGAATTCCTGGGGGCGATCCACTGCACCCATTGCGGGCGCAAGACCAAAACCAGTTTCAGTCAGGGTTATTGCTACCCGTGCATGACCAAACTGGCGCAGTGCGACCTGTGCATCATGAGTCCGGAGCGTTGCCACTTCGACGCCGGCACCTGCCGTGATCCGGTGTGGGGCCAGCAGTTCTGCATGACCGATCATGTGGTTTACCTGGCCAACTCGTCGGGGATCAAGGTCGGCATCACCCGTGCCACGCAGTTGCCGACCCGCTGGCTCGACCAGGGCGCGAGTCAGGCGCTGCCGATCATGCGTGTGTCGACGCGCCAGCAATCGGGCTTTGTCGAAGACCTGTTCCGCAGCCAGGTGGCGGACAAGACCAACTGGCGCGCGCTGCTCAAGGGCGATGCCGCGGCGGTGGATCTGGCCCAAGTGCGCGATCAGTTGTTCGAAAGCTGCGCCGAAGGCCTGCAAGGGTTGCAGGAGCGATTCGGCCTACAGGCGATTCAGACGATTGCCGATGTCGAACCGCTGGAAATCCGCTATCCCGTCGAGCAATACCCGGCGAAAATCGTCAGCTTCAACCTGGACAAGAACCCGATTGCCGAAGGCACGCTGCTGGGGATCAAGGGCCAGTACCTGATCTTCGACACCGGCGTGATCAACATTCGTAAATACACGGCTTATCAGCTCGCCGTGCATCAATAAGGATTCCAGCATGCGCACCGAACAACCGAAGATGATTTACCTCAAGGACTATCAGGCGCCCGAGTACCTGATCGACGAAACGCACCTGACCTTCGAGTTGTTCGAGGACCACAGCCTGGTTCACGCGCAACTGGTGATGCGCCGCAACCCGGAGCGCGGCGCCGGCCTGCCGCCGCTGGTGCTCGACGGCCAGCAACTGGAGCTGCTCTCGGTAACGCTGGCGGACCGGGAGCTGAGCGCTGCTGACTATCAAGTCTCGGACAGTCACCTGACCCTGCAACCGACCAGTGAAACGTTCACCCTCGACACCAGCGTGCGCATCCACCCGGAAACCAATACCGCGCTGGAAGGCCTGTACAAGTCCGGCACGATGTTCTGCACTCAGTGCGAGGCCGAAGGCTTTCGCAAGATCACCTATTACCTCGACCGCCCGGACGTGATGAGCAAGTTCACCACCACCGTCGTGGCCGAACAGCACAGCTACCCGGTGCTGCTCTCCAACGGTAACCCGATCGCTTCCGGCCCCGGCGAAGACGGCCGGCACTGGGCTACCTGGGAAGATCCGTTCAAGAAACCGGCGTACCTGTTTGCGCTGGTCGCCGGTGATCTGTGGTGCGTCGAAGACACCTTCACCACCATGAGCCAGCGCAACGTCGCGCTGCGCATTTATGTCGAGCCGGAAAACATCGACAAGTGCCAGCACGCGATGAACAGCCTGAAGAAGTCCATGCGCTGGGACGAAGAGGTCTACGGTCGCGAGTACGATCTGGACATCTTCATGATCGTCGCCGTCAACGATTTCAACATGGGCGCGATGGAGAACAAGGGCCTCAATATCTTCAACTCCAGCGCCGTGCTGGCCCGCGCTGAAACCGCCACCGACGCCGCGCACCAGCGGGTCGAGGCGATTGTCGCCCACGAATACTTCCACAACTGGTCGGGCAACCGCGTCACCTGCCGCGACTGGTTCCAGCTGTCGCTCAAGGAAGGTTTCACGGTGTTCCGCGATGCCGGTTTCTCCTCGGACATGAACTCGGCGACAGTCAAGCGCATTCAGGACGTGGCGTACCTGCGTACCCACCAGTTCGCCGAAGATGCCGGGCCGATGGCCCACGCGGTGCGCCCGGACAGCTTCATCGAGATTTCCAACTTCTACACCCTGACCGTGTACGAAAAGGGCTCGGAAGTGGTCGGCATGATCCACACCTTGCTGGGCGCCGAAGGCTTCCGCAAGGGCAGCGATCTGTACTTCGAACGCCACGACGGCCAGGCCGTGACCTGCGACGACTTCGTCAAGGCCATGGAAGATGCCAATGGCGTTGACCTCAGCCAGTTCAAGCGCTGGTACAGCCAGGCCGGCACACCGCGTCTGGCCGTCAGCGAGTCCTACGACGCTGCGGCGAAAACCTACAGCCTGACCTTCCGCCAGAGCTGCCCGCCGACCCCGGACAAGGTGGAAAAACTGCCGTTCGTGATCCCGGTCGAGCTCGGCCTGCTCGACAGCCAGGGCAATGAAATCGCTCTGCGTCTGGCTGGCGAAGCCTCGGCACAAGGCACCACTCGGGTGATCTCGGTGACCGAAGCCGAGCAGACCTTCACTTTCGTCGACATCAACGAACAGCCGTTGCCGTCGCTGCTGCGCGGCTTCTCGGCGCCAGTGAAATTGAGCTTCCCGTACAACCGCGATCAACTGATGTTCCTGATGCAGCACGACAGCGACGGTTTCAATCGCTGGGATGCCGGTCAGCAACTGTCGGTGCAAGTGCTTCAAGAGTTGATCGGCCAGCATCAGAGCGGCGAGAGCCTGAAGCTCGATCCGCGTCTGGTGTCGGCGCTGCGCACGGTGCTGTCCGACGAGTCGCTGGATCAGGCGATGGTTGCCGAAATGCTCTCGCTGCCGGGGGAGGCCTATCTCACCGAGATCAGCGAAGTGGCTGACGTCGAGGCGATTCACGTCGCTCGCGAGTTCGCCCGCAAGCAACTCGCCGAAGGCTTGTTCGAAGCGCTGTGGCTGCGTTATCAGGCCAACCGCGATCTGTCGAAAAAGACTCCGTACGTCGCCGAGGCCGAGCACTTCGCCCGGCGCGCCTTGCAGAACATTGCCCTGTCGTACCTGATGCTCAGCGGCAAGCCGGAAGTGTTGGCAGCGGCGCTGGAGCAATTCGAGACCGCCGACAACATGACCGAGCGCCTGACTGCGCTGGCGGTGCTGGTCAACTCGCCGTTCGAAGAGCAGAAGGCTTTGGCTTTGGCCAGCTTCGCCGAGCACTTCAAGGACAATCCGCTGGTCATGGATCAGTGGTTCAGCGTGCAGGCCGGCAGCACCTTGCCGGGCGGTTTGGAGCGGGTGAAGGCGTTGATGCAGCACCCGGCGTTCAACATCAAGAACCCCAACAAGGTGCGGGCATTGATCGGCGCGTTCGCCGGGCAGAACCTGATCAACTTCCACGCGGCGGACGGTTCCGGTTATCGCTTCCTCGCCGATCTGGTGATCGAACTGAACGGCTTCAACCCTCAGATCGCCTCGCGCCAACTGGCCCCGCTGACTCGCTGGCGCAAATACGACAGCGCGCGTCAGGCACTGATGAAGGCCGAGCTGGAGCGCATTCTGGCGTCCGGGTCGCTGTCCAGCGATGTGTATGAAGTGGTGAGCAAAAGCCTGGCGTAACCCGATCCGGTAGGAACCGTCCAGTTGATCGTTCCCATGCTCTGCGTGGGAATGCCTCTCTCGACGCTCTGCGTCGGCTTTGGGACGCAAAGCGTCCCTTGCTGCATTCCAACGAGGAGCGTGGGAACGATCAACAAAAAATGCCGCTCAACGAGCGGCATTTTTATCGGCACAACAAACAGCTATTTACGCAGATCAAACCGATCCAGATTCATCACCTTCGTCCATGCCTTGACGAAATCGTTGACGAACTGCGCCTTCGCGTCGGAACTGGCGTACACCTCGGCCAACGCGCGCAATTGCGCATTCGAGCCGAACACCAGATCCACCCGAGTCGCCGTCCATTTTGGCGCCCCGGTCTTGCGGTCACGGCCTTCAAACTCATCGGCATCCCGTGACGTCGGGGTCCACTCAACTCCCATGTCCAGCAGGTGGGTGAAGAAGTCATTGCTCAGCGTTTCGGTTTTGTCGGTGAACACGCCATGCCGCGTCTGGCCGACATTGGTGTTCAATACCCGCAAACCACCCAGCAGCACGGTCATTTCCGGTGCCGTGAGCGTCAGCAACTGCGCCTTGTCGATCAGCAGGGTTTCCGCCGCAACCGTGTATTTGCCTTTGCTGTAATTGCGGAAGCCATCGGCAATCGGTTCGAGGAAGCCGAACGATTCGACATCGGTCTGCTCCTGCGAAGCATCGACGCGGCCCGGTGAAAACGGCACCGACACCGAATGCCCGGCGTTCTGCGCGGCTTTTTCCACTCCGGCATTACCGGCCAGGACGATCAGGTCCGCCAGCGAGATTTTCTTGCCACCGGCGGCCGAACCGTTGAACTCGCTCTGAATGCCTTCCAGTGTGCTCAGCACCTTGTCCAATTGCTCGGGCTGGTTGGCCTGCCAGAACTTCTGCGGGGCCAGACGCAAGCGTCCGCCGTTGGCGCCACCGCGCTTGTCCGAACCGCGGAAGGTCGATGCTGCAGCCCACGCGGTCGAGACCAGTTGCGACACTGACAACCCTGAAGCCAGCACCTTGTTTTTCAGCGCCGTGGCGTCGCTGTCATCGATCAGCGGGTGCGTCACGTCGGGCAGCGGGTCTTGCCAGAGCAATTCCTCTTGTGGCATTTCCGGGCCGAGGTAGCGGGAGAGCGGACCCATGTCGCGATGGATCAGCTTGTACCAGGCGCGGGCGAACGCGTCGGCGAGCTGATCGGGATTGGCCAGAAAGCGCCGCGAGATTTGTTCGTAGGCAGGATCGAAGCGTAACGCCAGATCGGAGGTGAGCATGGTCGGCGAGAGCTTCTTGTTCGGATCGTGAGCGTGGGGAACGGTGCCTGCACCGGCGCCGTTTTTCGGTTGCCACTGATTGGCGCCCGCCGGGCTTTTGGTCAGCTCCCACTCGAAGCCGAACAGGTTTTCCAGATAGTTGTTGCTCCATTGCGTTGGTGTGGTGGTCCAGGTCACTTCCAGACCACTGGTGATGGTGTCGGCGCCTTTACCGGTGCCGAAGGCGTTTTTCCAGCCCAGACCCTGTTGCTCCAGACCGGCCGCTTCCGGCTCTGGGCCGACATTGTCGGCCGGGCCGGCGCCGTGGGTCTTGCCGAATGCGTGGCCGCCGGCGATCAGCGCCACGGTTTCTTCGTCGTTCATGGCCATGCGGCCGAAGGTTTCGCGAATGTCCTTGGCCGAGGCCACCGGGTCCGGGTTGCCTTCCGGGCCTTCCGGGTTGACGTAGATCAGGCCCATCTGCACGGCGGCGAGGGGATTTTCCAGATTACGTTCGCCCTGATCGGTACGGCTTTCTTCACGGCCATGCAAATCGGGCTCAGCCACCAGCGTGCCGTCGCCGGGCTCCTGCACCGGGCCATTGCTCTTGCCGTAACGGTTATCGCCACCCAGCCACTCGGTTTCCGAACCCCAGTACACGTCTTCATCCGGTTCCCAGACATCGGCGCGGCCCCCGGAAAAACCGAAGGTCTTGAAGCCCATGGATTCCAGCGCGACGTTGCCGGTAAGCACGATCAAGTCAGCCCAGGAAATATTGCGCCCGTATTTTTGCTTGATCGGCCACAGCAGGCGGCGGGCCTTGTCGAGGCTGACGTTGTCCGGCCAACTGTTGAGCGGGGCGAAGCGTTGCTGTCCGGAGCCGGCGCCCCCACGGCCGTCGGCGGTGCGATAGGTCCCGGCGCTGTGCCAGGCCATGCGCACGAACAGCGGGCCGTAGTGGCCAAAGTCGGCCGGCCACCAGTCCTGAGAATCAGTCATCAGCGCTCTGATGTCTTGTTTCAGCGCCTGGAAATCGAGGCTTTTGAAGGCCTTGGCGTAGTCGAAGTCCTGGCCCAGCGGATCGGACTTGGGGGAATGCTGGCTGAGGATTTTCAGATTGAGTTGATTCGGCCACCAGTCACGGTTCGTCGTACCGCCGCCGGCGGCGTGGTTGAACGGGCATTTCGATTCGTTTGCCATGTTCGTATCCCTATCAGGTCTGCGGCCGGCTCGTGCCGACTTCGGACTGGTAAGGCTAGACCCGAGTTGGCAAGTCGGCTAATAGCCCGACTATTAGATACCGATAGGCAAACTCTTTCACCGCACAGGTAGGAGCTGCCGAAGGCTGCGATCTTTTGATCTTTGTTCACCAAAAAATCAAAAGCAAAGATCGCAGCCTTCGGCAGCTCCTACAGGGGTTAGCTCGATTGTGCGGTGTCGTCCTCTGGCACGTCGTCGAGGATGTCTTCCTGGCCGGGCAGTTCGGTGATGACGCTGAAGTCGCTGACTTCAACCGCGCCATTGCCATACCCCAGCAAATGAAACGAGAACGCCTTGCGCGGCTGGGGGTTTTCAAAGCTGAAATCCATCTCCAGCGGCTGATCCGCCGTCGCCACCATTTCTGCCGGCAATCCCAGTTGCACGTCCTGTTCAAATTCCTTGGCCTTGAGCTGAATGTACGCCGCCTGCTGCGGATCGACCGAGCGCACGGTCAGGCGCACGCGGGTGTGCGAGCCTTTGGGCATTTCCAGGTATTGCGCGCCGATCAGGTTGTCGGCCCAGTCATCCTTGATCTGCGCTTGCAGAGGGATGATGTTGTTGCTGCCGAACTGGTAGCGATGATTGAGTGGTGTGCGCAACAGGGACAAGTCGAGGGCATCGGCGCGCGCGGCGATCTGCCGGGCCGGATGGCCGCTGTAGGTGCCTTTGTAAGTAGCGCTTTCGGCGATGAAACCGGTGCTTTGGTAGTAGCGGCAGCGGCGCGGCAGGTCGCATTCGGAGAAGATGCCTTGGCCGTTGTGGTAGCGCAGCTTGCCGTTGGTGAACGACATGATTTCGCGCCCGGAATCGTAGTCGCGAAACAGCGAGCGGCCGCTCAGCGCAGTCGGCACCGGCAGATCGAAATAGTCGAGGATCGAGGTGCTCAGATCGACGTGGCCGTAGACCCCGGCATTCAGACGCGGCAGTTGCGCCTGTTCCGGCGCCAGCGTCAGGTTGAAACCCCATGAGGAGGCCAGCCGCACGCCGTCGATGCCGTGGGATTCATCCGAGGTGATCACTACCAGCGTGTCCTTGAGAACGCCCTGGCGCTCAAGTCCGGCAAGAAACTGATCCAGCGCATCGTCGAGATAACCGACGGCAGCCTGCTTGGGCGTCTCATAACGCTGCAGATAATCGTCCGGTGCCGAGTAGGGCTGATGGGTGCCGACCGTCAGCAGCGTGAGCATCCACGGCTGTTTTTGCTTCTTCAGTTGGCCGACGTAATCCAGCGCGCCTTCGAAAAATGCCCTGTCATCCTTGCCCCACGGGAACTCCAGATAGTTGCTGTTGCTGAACCATTCCAGGCCATGGGTCGCATCGAAACCGATGTGCGGCATGATCTTGTCTTTGGCCATGAAGCGCAGGCCCGCGCCCTGCAAGTAATGCGTGCTGAAGCCGTGCTCGCGCAATTGTGCCGGCAGGCAGGCCTGATTGCGTTCGTTGAGGGTGAGCATTTCCACGCCTTTGGGCGTGCCATTGTTGAGCTTGTCGTAGTCACCGCACAGCATGGCGTACAGACCGCGAATGGTCTGATGGGTGTGCAGCACGTAATCCGGGGTGTTCATGCCGCGCTCGGCCCAGCGGCTGAGGTTGGGCATCAGGTCTTCCTGATAATGACTGCCGATCGCCTCACGGTTGGCACGGATGTAGGCGCCGGGGATGCCTTCGAGCGCGATGATCAATACATTGCGCGCCTGGCCCGGCGCGGCGAGCAGCTTCTGGCCATTGAGATCGACGTCGGTGAGCCCGGCCATCGCCGGTGTGGGTTCTTCAACGTCGCCGTCGAGCCATTCCTCGGCCTGGATCTGCAGGTCGGCGACTTCACTGGCGAGCAACTGATGCGGCAGGTTGTACAGGCGCCAGGCGTCGCCGTCATTCGGCCACAGGTTTTGCGCGCCCCAATGGGCGGCGAACAACACAATAGGCGCGGCCCAGACGGAGCGAGGGAGAGCAGGGCGAGACAAGCCGCGACCAACAAACTGAGTCAGCAGCCAGAACGCCAGGGCACCCAGCAAAGCCATGGCCAGGGCAGGGTGCGCAAGTCCGCCGCCAGTGGAGTTTTCGACGAATTGCGGGTCGATCAGGTAGTGAATATCCGAAGGCGTCGGCAGGCGGCCGACGGCGCTGACCAATTCTGTCGTGGCGATCGCCAGCAGCGCCCAGAACATCAGCACCGGCAAGGCCAGCCACCATGCGCGGCGATGCAGCGTTACCACCAGCAAACTGCCGACGGCCAGATCCGACAAAAAGCCCAGCGGGTTTGACCAGCCCAGCGCCGCCCGCAGGCACACCGGCACGACCAATACCAGAACGATGAGAGAAAGAAGGCGGGCATTCGGCCGCCGCAGCCAGTTGAAAAGAGCGCTCACAAAAAAGGCCTGCTTGTCATCAAAGGGTCAAAAAAGTGTGGGTGATGATACCAAGGGCAGAAAGGCTGATCGGCTTTTAAAACCTGCGGCTGGCGATCGCTGAAACGGCGCGTGCCCATAGCGGGCGTGGGTTGTGGGACGTATGGCTGTTTTTCGGAGGGGCAGTTTTTTGTTTCAGACTGTTGTAGGTCCATCCACTGCTCCTGAATTTCAGCAGCAGACGCTAAATCGCGGAGTGCTATCGATATTCGATAAAGATATTTAATTTACGTTTTTTATAGCTATAAAGTCATGCCTTTCAGCCCACCCCCATGCTGCGAGGTTGTCATGGCCACACCGTTCAAACGTTCTGCGCTGACTCTGTTGGCCGCTACTCTGGCAGCGGGTGCGCTGTTCAGTAGCGGCGCCCGGGCCGAGGGCAAGATCAGCATCGCCCAGCAATTCGGTATCGGTTATCTAATCCTCGATGTCGTGCGCGATCAACAGCTGATCGAGAAACACGGCAAGGCCCAGGGCCTGGAGATCAAGGTCGACTGGAACAGCATTTCCGGCGCTACGGCCATGAATGAGGCGCTGCTCACCGGTGCGCTGGACGTCGTCTCGGCCGGCGTGCCGCCGATGCTCACCGTGTGGGATCGCACCAAGGGCAAGCAGAACGTCAAAGCCATCGCCGCGCTGGGGTCGATGCCCAATTACCTGCTGACCAACAACCCGAACATCAAAACCCTCAAGGACTTCAGCGACAAGGACCGTATCGCCGTGCCGGCCGCAGGCGTAGGCTTCCAGTCGCGTACCCTGCAGATAGAAACCGCCAGGGAATTCGGTGATGACCAGTTCAAGAAGTTCGACAACATTTCGGTCAGCCTGCCGCACCCGGATGCCACCGCTGCGCTGATTGCCGGCGGCTCGGAAATCAACTCGCATTTCTCCAGCCCACCGTTCCAGTACCAGGCGCTGCAAAACCCCAACGTGCATAAAGTGCTGAGCTCCTACGACATCCTCGGCGGCCCGGCGACGTTCAACGTTCTCTACACCACGGAAAAATTCCACGACGAAAACCCGAAAACCTACAAGGCGTTCTACGACGCACTGGCGGAAGCGGAGAACATCATCAAAGCCGACAAACCCGCCGCCGCCCAGGCCTACATCCGTGTAGAGCAATCGAAACTGCCGCTGGCCCTGGTCGAGCAAATCGTCAAAGACCCGGAAATCGACTTCACCGTCGTACCGCAACGCACGTTCATCTACGCCGAGAAATTGCAGGAATTGGGCGTGCTGAAAAACAAGGCGGGGAGCTGGAAGGATTACTTCTTTGAAGAAGCGCATGGTGGTGCGGGGAGTTGATCGAACAGGGGCAACGTGTGTTGCCCCTTTTGCCATTCAAGATTCGCCATCATCAAAAATGCTCTCAATCGGCAGCTCAAACGCCCGGGCAACCTGAAACGCCAATGGCAGGCTCGGATCGTAGCGTTCGTTTTCGATGGCGTTGATCGTCTGGCGCGACACGTTCAGGCGTTCGGCCAGATCGACCTGCGACCACTTGCGCTCGGCGCGCAATTCCTTGAGACGGTTTTTCATTGGTAGCGGCGTCGCGCAATGTGCAGGCCGACAATCCACATCAGCCCCATTACCGGCCACACACACGTCCACGGGATATGCGGGGCGCCGACGTTTTCCAGAAAACCGTAGCTGAAGGTCACCAATGCCGAGGCGGCAAAGGCGAACCCCAAGGCTTCGAACTGGATGCGCAGATGCATTTCGTCCATGCGCCGCATGTTCCGCACGATGGCCCAGCACATCAGGGCCGCCGGAATGATCGGCGTCAGTGCGACGGCCGAGCGCAGCACGAGGTGCGCATCCATCAGGTATTGCGAGGCAATCAATGATGCTGTCAGCACCAGCATGTAGAGGATTAATGCTGCGCCCAATTCGAGGTGGTACCGGTTCATTCTTCACTTCCTATGTAAAAGACCCTTTACATGGTTGCTGATGTTGTTTCAGATGTAAAGCACGCTTTCCATCAGGCTGGTTACTTCGAACACGCTCGAGCCGGATAACTTGCAGCCGGGTTCACGCTTCTGGACAGCGTATTAGCCACTCAGTAGCATTTGCCTCCAACGGATTTTCCCTTCGCACGTCGTCCGGCGTGGAACGCTCAAGGAATCGACATGCGCGACACTCCCGCTGACTCACAACGAACGGTCGTGACTCTGGTCAACGGCGAGATTCGCTGTGACACCCAGATCAGTTTCAGCTCCGTCTCGCTCGTCGATGGCGAAATTCGAGTGCATCGTGCTGAAGGCAATCAGATCGAGGTGCCTGTGCCCGGGGCGGACTTCGCGCTGCGCTTTGATCTGCAGGGGATGCAGAAAGTACCGGAGGCGCCACAGACGCCGGTCGAACCGGTGCCTGCCGACGACAGTTTGAAGTTGTTCAACTCGAAAACCGTGTGGGTCACACTGGCGCTGTGGTTCTTCGTGAGTTCGGTGTTCGGTTGGTTGGGGATCGTGGTAGCAGTCGGATATTTCGCTTACCAATGGCGTCAGGTAACGAAGCGCAAGGAACAGTTGGCCAAGGCGACCGTCGTTGAACCCATGACCCGTTCCAGCTCAGGGATGTCACCGGAAAGCGTGCGCAACGCATTGGCCCGCAAGCGTTGATTCTGCACACATCAAAAAAAAGGGGCGGCCTGATCATCGATCAAGCCGCCCCGCTTATCTGTCAGGCGAACAGTCTTTCAGTCAGCGATCAATGCATCTTGCTGTGATCGTGGCCGCCCATGTTGGTCAGCGCGCGGACCGGTGCCTTGACTTCAATGGTTTCTTTCTCGCCCTTGGCGTTTTCCACGGTCAGGGTCAGCGGCACGTTTTCGCCTTCCTTCAACTGACCGGTCAGGCCCATCAGCATGACGTGGTAGCCGTTCGGGTCGAAGCTCACGGCTTTGCCGGCAGGCAACTCAACCGACTTCACCGGGCCCATGGTCATCACATCGTTCTTCATGCTCATTTCATGAATCTGAACGTCCTTGGCCACTGGCGAGGCAACGCTGAGCAGCTTGCTGTCGCTGTCGGCAGTGACGGTCATGAACGCGCCGCTGGCGGACTGGGTCGGCACGGTGGCACGGACCCAGGCGTCGTCGACTTTGGTCTGCGCCGACGCCTGAAAGGCCAGGCCGAGCAGGGACAGTGCACATACGGTGCGTTTGAGGTGATTCAGAACGGGATGCATCAGCAGACCTCCATAACAGTAAGCAAATCTTCCGTGCACTCTTGGGCTGTCAGCGAAGTGGACAGGCCCAGGCGCAACTCACCACGCGAGTCGTAGACGTAGCTGGTGGACGTGTGGGAGATGGTGTAGGTGTCTCCGGCCGGGACTTTCTCGTAGAACACGTCGAATTCCTTGGCGGTGGCCTTGGTTTCCTCAAGCGTGCCGTACAGCGCGACGAAGCTCGGGTCGAAGGCTTTGACGTAGGCGTCGAGGATCTGCGGCGTGTCGCGTTCCGGGTCGAGGGTGATGAACACCACTTGCAAACGATCGCCGTCGCGGCCCATCAGTTTTTTGATCTGTGCGGCGCGGGCCAGGGTAGTGGGGCAAACGGCCGGGCACTGGGTGAAGCCGAAGAAGATCATCGGCATCATCCCGCGAAAGCTCGACAGCGACATGGTTTCGCCTTCGGGATTCTTCAGCTTGAAGGTGCGTCCGAGGATCTTGTCGCTCAGATCCTTGCCGTACTTGTACGACAGTTGGCCACGGGTATCGCAACCGGCGAGCAGGCCGAGCCCGAGCACGCCCATTCCCGCAAGTACCTTGCGGCGAGTCAACAAAGCCGTCATCTAATACCGCCTTTTGCAGCCCGCCAGTCGGCAGGACTGGCGAGGGGTTAACCGTAAAAGCGCCGCATGATAGCAAACTGAGGCTGATCGCCGGCTGCCGATCGCCGCGCGGTGCGGGATTGGACGACAAAAGGTGTAAGAAGAAATGACGAATAAGCCATGCGTTCGCCGCGACCAAACTTTGATTTAAATAGTATGACGATTGGAGGCGGGCGCAGAAACACGTACTCTTGCCGCTGCGCTGCAAAGACCAAAACAACAACAGGAGTCTGTAATGCAACCGATTCGTCTCGGCCTGGTGGGCTACGGCAAGATCGCCCAGGATCAACACGTCCCCGCCATCCTCGCCAACCCGGCATTCCAGTTGGTGGCGGTCGCTACCCAGGGCAAACCTTGCGCCGGGGTGGAGAACTTCCAGTCGCTGGGCGAACTGCTTGAAAACGGCCCGACTGTCGACGCAATTGCGTTCTGCACGCCGCCACAAGGGCGCTTCGCGCTGGTGCAACAGGCGTTGGCGGCCGGCAAGCACGTGCTGGTGGAAAAACCGCCCTGTGCAACATTGGGCGAGGCCATGGCCCTGGTCGATCAAGTCGCCGACCAAGGCATCAGCGCTTTGTTCGCCTGGCACTCGCGCTATGCACCGGGCATCGCCGCCGCCCGCGACTGGCTGGCCAGCCGCACCCTGCAAAGCGTTCGGATCGACTGGAAGGAAGACGTGCGCAAGTGGCATCCGGGTCAGGCATGGATCTGGCAGCCGGGCGGCCTCGGCGTGTTCGATCCGGGCATCAACGCTTTGTCGATCATCACCCACCTGCTGGCGCTGCCGCTGTTTGTCGAAGCCGCCGAACTGCGCGTGCCGAGCAACTGCCAGTCGCCGATTGCCGCCTCGATCAAAATGTCTGATGCACATCAGCTCGACGTACGCGCCGAGTTCGACTTCGACCATGGCCACGACGAACTGTGGAGCATCGAAATCCGCTGCGTCGAAGGCATCCTGCGCCTGGACAATGGCGGCGCCGTGCTGAGCATCGACGGCGTGCGCCAAAGTGTGTCGGAGGAGGGCGAGTACGCAGCGGTCTACCGCCACTTCCAGCAATTGATCAGCGACAAGGCCAGCGACCTGGATCTGCAACCGTTGCGCCTGGTGGCGGACAGTTTCTTTGTCGGTAGTCGGGCGTTGGTTGAGCCGTTTTACGATTGAGTGAATTTCAGCTTGAGTCGTCAGGGCGCGTAAGCAGGTCTGCGTCGCGCAGACCGCCAGACACATAAAGCCTGCTTTTAACAGCAGGCTTCTTGGTCACTTTATTGGCTGCGTTCTGTAGGTTTCATACAGCTGCTGAATGTCGGGATTGTCCAGATTCGCGTAGACGATTCCTTCCTTGTCCAACCCGTCCAACCCTTTGATACCGCCAATCACTTCGGGCCATTACTCACGGCTTGAGATATCTACCACGTGGGGCTTCAGATAGTCTTTGCCTGACCATGGGTAGAAACCGGCAAACAGGATTTCATGAGTTTTGAGTATCGCTTGATAGTCGATGGATCTCTTTTTTGCCAGATGAGCAAGGGCGTCTTCGATACTGGCTTCGAAAGAGAGATGTTCCGATTCCTTAACTTCAACCGGGTCTTTCAGCTTGAGCGAGTTGCGAAGGTAGCCTTCAGTTTCGAAATCGCCGAAGGGGTCGAACGTCATGCGCTGAGCTGCTTTTTCGAACGCCTTTTTTCCTGAAGGTAACGTCCTTGCAAGGCCATGATTTCTGCCTTGTTCAACACACCCTTTCGCTTCAGATTAACCAGCAACTGCTCAACATTATCCAGCTCGACGGCATCACCAGCCAGTTGCGTTATCGTTGCTGCCATGCGGCTCAGGCCGTCACGCTCGGCGCCAATGCGGTGTTTTCCTGCAAGCTTGCATACTTCGCTCGCGACGCTGTCAGTGGCTGATTCGCTCATTGTTAACCCCTCGTTTTCTCTGTCGGAGCATAGCATGGCGCCGTTCCGCCGGATTAGCCGTCTAGCATTTCGACTCTTGGCATTGTCCTCTTTGAGTGGACGGTGAAACGCTTTTCAGCCGATTTATCCCTTTGCTGTGCGTCAGTAATCTGTACCCAACTTGAACGCAACAACAAAACTCCAAACTTGAAAAGGGACGCACACCATGACCACTCCAACCTACAACCGCCTGAACAAAGACGACGCTATCGTGCTGCTGGTTGACCACCAGACCGGTCTGATCTCGCTGGTGCAGGACTTCTCGCCGAACGAGTTCAAGAACAACGTGCTGGCGCTGGCGGATCTGGCCAAGTTCTTCGACCTGCCAACCATCCTCACCACCAGCTTCGAACAAGGCCCGAACGGCCCGCTGGTGCCGGAGCTGAAAGAGATGTTCCCGGACGCGCCGTACATCGCTCGTCCAGGCCAGATCAATGCCTGGGACAACGAGGACTTCGTCAAGGCGATCAAGGCCACCGGGCGCAAGCAGATCATCATTGCCGGTGTGGTCACGGATGTCTGTGTAGCGTTCCCGACCCTGTCGGCACTGGCGGAAGGTTTTGATGTGTTTGTGGTGACTGATGCGTCCGGCACCTTTAACACCACCGTGCAGCAAGCCGCATGGAGTCGCATGACTCAGGCCGGCGCGCAGATGATGAACTGGTTCTCGGTGGCCTGTGAGCTGCACCGCGACTGGCGCAACGACATTGAAGGCCTGGGTAACCTGCTGTCGCAGCGCATTCCCAACTACCGCAACCTGATGAACAGCTACTCGGCGCTGACGCAGCAGAAGTAAGCGTTAAATCCAAAGCGAAAGCCTGCCTCGAAAGCAGGCTTTTTGCGTTTTCTACAGAACGCCGTTCGTCCATTGTCGGGCACTTGTCACGCAAGGGCATTTCACACGTTCAGGTACCTATCGCTGAACACCTCGGAGAACGACATGGACATTGATGAAAACGCACCGGGCAACCAGTCGCAACAAGCCGTGACGCGCACCACCGACAATGAGACCGGGCACGATCCCAAGCGCGAGAACCCCGAGGTGCCTTTGCCGCCGGACGATGAGGCGCCTGTAGAAGAAGACATGTCGGATGTGGATGCGGCCAATTCGGTTTCGACGGAGCATCCGCCGTCACGCTGACCGTGCTGTTTGAAGGGGAACGCTCCCTGTGATGGTCAACCCGGACAGTTCCCTCTCCTCGGGGAGAGGGCTAGGGTGAGGGGCTTTCCCTGGCACCCTGATGCAGTTCAGTCACCGACATCGTGAAAACCAGTTTCGCTCGCCCATGGTTGGCATACCCATGCGCCACATCGGTCCGCGCCACCGCCGAACACCCAGGCCCGACAATCAGCTCGGCATCGCCAACGTGCAAATGCAACGTGCCTTTCTCGACATGAAACAACTCGGTGGTGCCGTTCGGGTGACCGGCTGAAGAAAATGACTCGCCGGGAAACAATTCCCAGCGCCACAACTCGAGCATGTTCGGGCCGCCGGTGCCGGCCAGCAGGCGCGCCGATCCGCCCAGTTCACCGGTCCATAGCGTGGGGATGTCATCACTGTCGATCAGATGCGCTGCCGGAGTGTCGGCGACATTGACGAAGTCCGCCACGGACAAGCCCAGCGCTGCGGCGATTTTGCACAATGTCGCGATGCTTGGGTTGGCCGAGCCCTTCTCGATCTCGACCACCATGCCTTTGCTCACGCCGGAGCGCCGGGACAGTTCATCCAGGGTGATGCCCTGTTGTTTGCGCGCCTGTTTGAGCGTGCGCGACACCGCCGCGCTGACGGTCTCGACGTCGGCGCCGGCCTCGGTCGTTATATTGACTTTCTTGGTCATTGATCGCTAGCATCGTTTGAAATTCGGGTATGAGGGGGATTCTGGGATGCTGTCTGTCGTGCCGTCAATCGATCCGGCTGTTGCGCAACTCGCGCCGGGCTTCAGAGCGCTGAGTATTGTCGTGCAAGCGGCGCCGATTACTCAGGCATACGTGGCCGGTGAAGCACTGGCCAAAGCCTGCCAGATCGTCGCCAACGGCGGTCCGGCATGGGCGCCCGCGCACTTGCAGGCCTGGGCGGACGTGTTTCGCCAGTTCGGTGCCAAGCCGCAGCGCACGCCTTGCTCGGCCGAGGCTCTGCGCAAACGGGTGTTGCGCGACGGCGAGTTGCCGAGCATCGATCCGGTGGTTGATCTGTACAACGCCATCAGCCTCGAGTACGCGATTCCGGTCGGCGGCGAGAATGCGCAAGCCTACATAGGCTCACCGCGTCTGGTCATCGCCGATGGCAGCGAACCGTTCGACACGATGAAAGAAGGTCTGCCCGCGCATGAGTTTCCGGACGCCGGCGAAGTGGTCTGGCGCGATGACCAAGGCGTGACCTGCCGGCGCTGGAACTGGCGCCAAGGCGTGCGAACCCGCCTCGATGCGCAGGCGCAGCACATGTGGTTCATCCTCGAAAGCCTGCCGGCCATGCCGCTGGAAGCGCTGACCGAGGCCGGCGACAAGCTCATCGAAGGCCTGCAGCAAATGATGCCCGGCGCCGAGATCGAAAGCATGTTGATCGGGCCGGGAGCGCGTTAGGTTGGATATGAGTGCCAGCCCGTTTCGTCAGCGGCACCGCGATTCCCTGTGGGAGCGAGCCTGCTCGCGAGACGGCGGCATATTCAACCTCTTTGCCCGCTGAACCACCGCTTTCGCGAGCAGGCTCGCTCCCACAATGTTCCGTGTTGACCAATGATTTGGTGGTGCCACAAAAACC
>NZ_RCOD01000027.1:140426-208788 GCF_004307505.1 Pseudomonas sp. Sample_11 | reverse complement strand
GCTCGCTCCCACAATGTTCCGTGTTGACCAATGATTTGGTGGTGCCACAAAAACCCTGTGGGAGCGGGCCTGCTCGCGAAGACGGCGGTACATCCAACATCTTTGCCGGCTGATCCAGCGCTTTCGCGAGCAAGCTCGCTCCCACAATGTTCCGTGTTGACCAATGATTTGGTGGTGCCACAAAAACCCTGTGGGAGCGGGCTTGCCCGCGAATGCGGCGGTACATTCAACATCATGTTCGCCTGACCCAGCGCTTTCGCGAGCAGGCTCGCTGCCACAGATTGACTCCTGGTTTCAATAAGGGCTCGCGGTTGGGCGTACGATCAGTTCGCTGACGTCCACGTCCGCCGGTTGTTCGACGGCATACGCAATCGCGCGGGCGATGGCTTCGGCGGGGATGGCGATCTTGCGGAATGACTTCATCTCTTCGCGGCCGCCTTCATCGGAAATGCTCTCGGCCAGTTCCGATTCGGTCACGCCCGGTGCGATGACGGTGACGCGAATATCGCCGCCCACCTCCTGACGCAAGCCTTCGGAAATCGCCCGTACGGCGTATTTGGTCGCGCAGTACACCGCCGCAGTAGGGCTCACCGCGTAAGCACCGATCGAGGCGATGTTGATGATCTGCCCGGCGCGCTGGCGCTGCATCAACGGCAGGCTGGCGGCGATGCCGTGGAGTACGCCACGGATGTTGACGTCGATCATGCGGTTCCACTCATCGACCTTCAGCGCGTCCAGCCGCGACAACGGCATGACCCCGGCGTTGTTGACCAGCACATCGACGCGGCCGTAATGCTCGACGGCAAAATCGACGAAGCGCTGCACATCCTGCTGATCGGTGACGTCCAGTGCGCGGAACTGCGCGTGGCCACCGGCGCTATTGATCTCTTCGGCAATGACTGCCAGACGCTCGGTGCGCCGTGCACCCAACACCACTTTGGCGCCACGTTCGGCGAGCAGGCGTGCGGTGGCTTCGCCGATGCCGCTGCTGGCGCCGGTAATCACGATCACTTTGTCTTGAATGTTCAGCATGATGTCGTCCTCTTCTGTGTGCCCGTGAGTGGGCTTGGAAGAAGATTAAGTGCGGGGGCTCATGGGCTATTAATCGATTCCTCCACGGGATTTGCCCAATTCTGCTGCATCGCTTTTCGACAGATTTCAGGCCCCGCGTGGCGCATCGCGGTAGGCACTAGGCGTGACGCCGACTTCACGGCGGAACACCTGGGAAAAGTGGCTGGGGCTGGAATAGCCAACCTCCAGGCCGATGTCGATCACGCTGTGGGCGGTTTCCAGCAACAGATGACGCGCGCGGCTCATGCGCAGGCGGATGAAGTATTGCGAGGGCGATAAACCGGTGGCGCGCTTGAAGGTGCGGCTGAAGTGGTAGTCGCTCAGCCCGGCGATGGCGGCCAGATGACTGAGGCTGAAATCCTCCGCCAGATTCGCATTCATGGCTTCGATCACCCGGCGCAGTTTGTAGGCGGGCAGGGCGTTGTCGCGGCGCGGGTTGCTGTCGGGGTCGAGGTAATGACGCAGCAGATGGATCGCCAACGCCTGAGCCAGGCTGTGCACCAGCAGTGCACTGGGCTGGCGCTGTTCAGTCAGTTCGATGCGCAGTTGCTCAAGGATGAAGCTGACCTGCTCGTCACGCGCACCGGACACATCGACAAACGTCACTGCACCGGCCTGTTCGCCGAACGCTTCGCGCGCCGCTTGTTCGATCAGGCCCAGACCTAGGTAAAGGTGCATGACTTCGAAGGCCTCGCAACCTTCTGTCTGCCAGCGCATTTCATAAGGTTCGCGGGTGTTGGTCAGGAAGAAGTCGCCCGCCGTGACCTGGCTCGCCTGCCATTCTCCGCCCAACGAACGTTCTTCGACCCGGGCAGTGCCGGCCAATACCAGCACCAGCAGCGGTTCGGCCACGCACGGCACGCGGATCGGCTCAAGCAGGGTTTGATGGCGGAACAGCTGCACCACCGCATCCTTGATCTGCGGCCGCGGCGTGGTCGTTTCCGCTACACCGGGCAGATGCTCCGGCATGGCTTCGGCGGCGATGCGCGCGGGCTGACTGATTGTCGGCGTAGCAGGGCTGGCAGGGGGCACAGGACGCTCCATCAAAAGCTTTGGCTGCGAATGATTTTGCAGGTTAGGGCGGGCGAACGAGAAACTCCAGCGCAAAACTCCGACAGTCCCGGCAATCGCCCGAAAGCCCGGCGGAGGACAGTGCGCGACAGTGAAGCCGTGTTTACGACCGCGCCATCAGGCGCAACACCGATTCGCTATCGAGGAGTTAAAACCATGACTGATTTCAACCACACCCTGCCCCAAGAAGTCGCCGGTAAAGTTGCACTGGTCACTGGCGCGGCCAGTGGCATCGGCAAGGCGATTGCGCTGATGCTGCACGCTCGCGGCGCCAAGGTGATTGCCGAAGACCTCAACCCGGCTGTCGAAGAACTGGCTCGTCCCGATCTGGTGCCGCTGGTGGCGGACATCACCGAGGACGGCGCCGCCGAACGTGCAGTAGGCCTTGCCGTCGAGCAGTTCGGGCGCCTGGATATTCTGGTCAACAACGCCGGGATCATCATCAACAAAGCCGTGATCGACATGAGCCGCGACGACTGGGAGAAGATCCAGGCAGTGAATGCCACGGCCGCCTTCCTGCACTGCCGCGAAGCGGTCAAGGCGATGATCCCGAACAAGTCCGGCGCGATCGTCAATATCGCTTCCTATGCGTCGTACTTTGCCTTTCCGACCATTGCCGCTTACACCGCCTCGAAAGGTGCGCTGGCGCAATTGACCCGCACGCTGGCCCTGGAAGTCATTGAACACGGCATTCGCGTCAATGCCATCGGCGTCGGCGATGTGGTGACCAATATTCTCAACGATGTGGTCGAGGACGGCCCGGGCTTCCTCGCGCAGCACGGCGAAGCGGCGCCAATCGGTCGGGCGGCGCAGCCGGAAGAGATCGCCGAGATCGTGACCTTTCTGGCCTCCGACCGCGCCAGTTTCATGGTCGGCTCGGTGGTCATGGCCGATGGCGGCATGACGGTAACGGCGGGTTGATAGTGGCGTGAGAAGCCACGGGCGCGTGTGATAACGCGCCCATGGCTTTGCCACGATCATGAGCACGCAGAATCAGGCAAATCTGTAGCATCTTTGATCTAGTCGCCGCTGGATAAAACTGGCTAATCTTCCTCCGCAGTTGACCCACCTTCGTCTGCTTTCGAGGCCCTTTACATGGATAACCACGACGCTTCCATCCTCCACGATACGGCGGTGTATCGCGCCGAACTGGTGCGCTTGCTGACTCAACGCTTCGACGCGCCGGGCACCTACGAAACCGCGATTGCGCCGCTGCACGTGATCCGTCTCGATGGGCCGTCCGAGCTGATCCATGTGGTGCACCGTCCGGCGCTGTGCCTGATCGTGCAGGGGCGCAAGGAAGTCGGGCTGGGTGACGAGCGCTTCCTCTACGACCCGCTGAATTATTTGGTGGTGTCGGTGACATTGCCGGTGTCGGGAAGGGTGATCGAAGCCTCGCCCGAGGCGCCGTATTTTTGCGTACGGCTGGATTTCGATCCGGCGCAACTGACGCAACTGATAGCCGAATCGCCGCTGACCGGCATGCCACAGGACGCCGGGCGCGGGATGTTTCTCGACAAGATCGACGTGACCCTGCTCGATACCATGCTGCGTCTGGTGCGCCTGCTGGATAATCCACGCGACATCGGCATGCTCGCGCCGATGGCGTTGCGCGAGCTGTATTACCGCCTGCTGCGTGGGCAGCACGGGCATCTGCTGTATGAAATCGCCGTCAGCGATTCGCAGACCCACCGGGTCACGCGCGCTATCGACTGGCTGAACAAGAATTTCACCGAGCCGCTGCGTATCGACGCGCTGGCGCAGGTGGCCAACCTGAGCAACTCGGCGCTGCATCATCGCTTCAAAGCCGTCACCGCCATGAGCCCGCTGCAATATCAAAAACAGCTGCGCCTGCAAGAGGCACGGCGGCTGATCATCAATGAAGGGCTGGACGTGTCCAGCGCCTGTTATCGCGTCGGCTACGAAAGCGCTTCGCAATTCAGCCGCGAATACAACCGCCAGTTCGGCTGCCCGCCGTCCAAGGAACTCAGCCGCCTGCGTCAGACCGGCTGATTACCGCGCGGGTCCCGCCCATTCATCACGAAACCCCAGCAGAAAATCCACAAACGCCCGCACCCGTTGCGGCACATAGCGGCCGTGCGGGTAGAGCAGGGTGTAGGGGCGCGAACGTCCGGCGTACGGTTGCAGCACCTCAATCAGGCGGCCATCGGCGAGTTCCTGCTCGACGATGAAACGGTAAGTCTGAAACAGCCCGGCGCCGTGCTTGGCCAGCGTCACACCGCCGAGCACATCGTCGGAACAGGAATAGCCACCGTCGGAAATCACTTCCAGGTCCCGGCCGTTTTCCTGAAACAGCCAGGAAATCCGCCGCCCGCTGCTGGGCAATTCGAACTGGATGCACTCATGCGCGATGAGATCGTCCAGCGTCTGCAGCGTGCCGGCTCTATGCAGATATTCGGGGGCGGCGACCACCACCAGGGCGGCGTCTTCCAGCAAGCGCGCGATCAGCGTCGAGTCCGGTTGTGCGCGCACGCGTATCGCCAGGTCGTAGCCCTCTTCAACGAAGTCGATATTGCGGTTGCCCAAGTGCACGTCGACCGTGACCTCGGGGTACAACGCGCGAAATTTCGGTAGCAGCGGCAGGATGCGGTGATGCCCGTAGGTGGTTGGCAGGCTGATGCGCAGTCGACCCGATGGCGAAGTCTGCGCGCCCATGACTTCCTGCTGCGCTTCGACCAGTTGCGTCAGCGCCTGGCTGCATTGTTCGAAGAAGCTCCGGCCGGCGTCGGTGAGGCGAATGCTGCGCGTGGTGCGGGCAAACAGTCGCGAACCCAAGCGTTGCTCCAGACGCAGAATCGACCGGCTCACCGCTGCCGGCGTGACCCCGGCCAGTTGCGCGGCGGCGGTGAAGCTGCCGGCTTCGGCTGCCAGGCAGAACAGTTCGATACTGCCTAACTGCAAATCTTCAAAATGGCGTTTCATTGTGGCTCGCACCGAGGATCGACGGACGTTCATCCTCTGTGTACCACAACCAACGACGCCGCCGGTATCCACCGGCGGCGGCGTTGCAGGGTTTCGATCAATGGCCGGCGCTCTGGCCACCGTCGACATGCAGGATCTCGCCAGTGACGAAATTTGCCCCGTCGAGGTAGAGGATCGCTTGCACGATGTCGTCGATTTCGCCCATGTGGCCGACGGGGTGCAGGCTGCCCAGCGCCTGATGGGTTTCCTCAGCGTGCATCGGCGTTTTGATGATGCCCGGCGACACGGCGTTGACCCGAATCCCGCGCTTGGCGTACTCGATGGCCAGGGATTTGGTCGCGGCGTTGATGCCGCCCTTGGTCAGCGACGCCAATACCGAAGGCACGCCATCGATTGCATGATCGACCAGGCTGGTGGTGACGCTGACGACGTGGCCGCTGCCGTGTTTTTCCATCTCGGCGATGGCCAGTTGCGAGATGTAGAAGAAGCCGCTCATGTTGGTCGCCACGACCTGGGCATAGTCCGCCTGGCTGTAAGCGGTGAACGGCTTGGCCAGAAAGATCCCGGCATTGTTGACCAGCGTATCGACGCGACCGAAGCGGGCGACAGCGGCGCGAATCACGCGCTCGGCGGTTTGCGGATCGGCAATGTCGCCGGCGACGGTCAGGACATCCGGGTCGCTCGACTCTTTGATCGAGCGCGAGGTAGCGACCACTTGATGGCCAAGGGCGCGAAAGCCTTCGACCAGACCTGCACCAATGCCTTGCGAGGCGCCGGTGATGACAACTACTTTTTTCGATGTGCTCATGATGATTTCCTCTGTCGCTGGCCCGTCAGGATGGCGGGTGGCTGTTGGAGGAGACTTTAGGAAGTTGCGCGGAGTTGATAAATGGGGGCTGAGGTACATCATTTGTACTGTGGTGTATCTAATCAGAGCGGGTCTCGAATGATTGTCCCGTTTGAGTGGACGGTGAAACGCTTTTTAGCCGATTTATCCCTTTGCTGTGCGTCAGTAATCTGTACCCAACTTGAACGCAACAACAAAACTCCAAACTTGAAAAGGGACGCACACCATGACCACTCCAACCTACAACCGCCTGAACAAAGACGACGCTATCGTGCTGCTGGTTGACCACCAGACCGGTCTGATCTCGCTGGTGCAGGACTTCTCGCCGAACGAGTTCAAGAACAACGTGCTGGCGCTGGCGGATCTGGCCAAGTTCTTCGACCTGCCAACCATCCTCACCACCAGCTTCGAACAAGGCCCGAACGGCCCGCTGGTGCCGGAGCTGAAAGAGATGTTCCCGGACGCGCCGTACATCGCTCGTCCAGGCCAGATCAACGCCTGGGACAACGAAGATTTCGTCAAGGCAATCAAGGCCACCGGGCGCAAGCAGATCATCATTGCCGGTGTCGTGACGGATGTCTGTGTAGCGTTCCCGACCCTGTCGGCGCTGGCGGAAGGTTTTGATGTGTTCGTGGTCACTGACGCGTCCGGCACTTTCAACACCACCGTGCAGCAAGCCGCGTGGAGCCGCATGACTCAGGCTGGCGCGCAGATGATGAACTGGTTCTCTGTAGCCTGTGAGCTGCACCGCGATTGGCGCAACGACATTGAAGGCCTGGGTAACCTGCTGTCGCAGCGTATCCCCAACTATCGCAACCTGATGAACAGCTACTCGGCGCTGACGCAGCAGAAGTAAGTTCACGACCCACGAAAAAGCCTGCTTTTAACAGCAGGCTTTTTGTTTTTCCGACGCCTGCGGCCAACTTGGTTGCTGTGTAGCTTGCCACACCGCTTTCGCGAGCAGGCTCGCTCCCACAGTTGACTGTGTTCGCTCAGGAGAAACGCAATTTCCTGTGGGAGCGAGCTTGCTCGCGAAGACGGCCACACAGTCACCCGAGCAATTCACTGATCCACTGCATCTCTTGCTTCAGCGCAAGAATTTTGTCCTCCGGCAACGCCTGTTGCGCTCGCGTAAACTGCCCCAATGTCTTCTGCCGCTGACTCAGCCTGCGTTGCCATTTGTGCAGAAATGCCGGGCAGCGCGCCTGCAGATGCAGCGGTCCGAAAAACAGTTCCCTGGCATCGTAGGTCACCGGATCAGAGGCCCGCTCGGCGACGATAATTTCGTAGTCGAAGCGGTTCTCATGCAGCACCTCTTCACAGACGATGCGGTAGCCGTTATCCATCAACCACTGGCGCAGCGCTTGCTCGCCGCCGTTGGGTTGAAGGATCAAGCGTTCGTGGCCACTGAGATGGGCTTCACCACTGTCGAAAATATCGCGAATGGTTTCGCCGCCCATGCCGCACAGGGTGATGGCGCTGATGCCGTCGTCAGGCCTGATCGCCGCCAGGCCATCGGCCAGGCGCACGCTGATCTGGCCGTGCAGGTCGTTGTCATTGACAGTGCGTTGCGCCGCGTGGAACGGCGTGCGCGCGACCTCGCCAGCCACCGCCGCTGTAATCAGGCCTCGGCGCATCAGGGCAACCGGCAAATAGGCGTGATCCGAGCCGATATCCGCCAGCCGCGCGCCAAGCGGCACATGGGCAGCGACGCGCTCCAGGCGCATGGACAATGTCTGTTGGTTCAACGGCGACCCCTGTTCACCCAGCGGTGGAAAAAGGGGTGCGACTCTGGCGAGCAACGCGGGCGCTGTCAAATCGCGCCGATGGAATCCCTCAAGCCATCGGCAGCACGGCGCTGCCGATGGACGTTGGCGCTTAGCCGGCGAGGGTTGCGTTGTCGATGACGAAGCGGTATTTCACGTCGCCCTTGAGCATGCGCTCGTAGGACTCGTTGATCTGGTCGGCGCGGATCAATTCGATGTCGGAAACGATGCCGTGCTCGGCGCAGAAATCCAGCATTTCCTGAGTTTCGGGAATGCCGCCGATCATTGAACCGGCAATGGTGCGCCGCTTGGTGATCAGGTTGAACACGTTCGGCGACGGATGCGGCGATGCGGGCGCTCCGACCAGGGTCAACGCGCCGTCGCGCTTGAGCAGAACCAGGAACGCGTCGAGATCGTGCGGCGCTGCGACGGTATTGAGGATGAAGTCGAAGCTCTTGGTGTGTGCCGCCATTTCCTCGGCATTGCGTGACACCACCACTTCGTCCGCGCCCAGTGCCTTAGCCGCTTCACGCTTGGATTCGGAGGTGGTGAAGGCGACCACGTGGGCGCCCATGGCGTGGGCCAGTTTGATGCCCATGTGGCCCAGGCCGCCGATGCCGACCACGCCGACTTTCTTGCCGGGGCCAGCGTGCCACTGGCGCAGCGGCGAGTAGGTGGTAATGCCGGCGCAGAGCAGCGGCGCGACGGCGGCCAGTTGCGCCTCGGGATGACGAATCCGCAACACATAGCGCTCGTGCACGACGATGTTTTGCGAGTAACCGCCGAGGGTCCAGCCCGGTGCGTCCGGGGTCGGGAAATTGTAGGTGCCGATCATGCCGTCGCAGTAATTTTCCAGACCGGATTCGCAGTCATCGCAGTGCTGGCAGCTGTCGACGATGCAACCGACACCGACCAGATCGCCGACCTTGTAAGCTTTGACGTGATCGCCGACCGCCGAGACGCGGCCGACGATTTCATGGCCGGGCACGCAAGGGAATTGCGTGCCAGCCCATTCGGCGCGCACCTGATGCAGGTCGGAATGGCAGATGCCACAGAAGGCGATATCGATCTGCACGTCGTGCGCGGCTGGCGCACGGCGTTTGATCTGCATGGGCTCAAGGGGTTTGTCGCCAGCGTGGGCGCCATAGGCTTGTACGAGCATGTGAGCATCCTCCATGGGTTGTCGGACGCCCATTGTTGCGCCTGGGTTGGAGCGCGAAGTAGTGCATTTCTGTGAAATGCTTGCCTGATTCTGCTGTTGATTGCGCAACCGAAAGGCAGCCGTATGGCGACGGCTGCCTGTTCAGGCTCAACGCGGATTGGGCTGATCGTCCATTTCGGCGTTATCGGTTTCCTGACGTACGCGCTCCGGATCCAGGCCGGTACTTTCATCATCCAGCGGGATTTCGCCTTCGTTGTCGGGCAGTTCGTCGATGCCGCGTTCCTTCATCGGATCGACCTCGGTACGCCCCGGACTCAGCGGGTCGGGCGTGGTTGGGAGCGGATCGTCACCTTGCTTGCCTTGATCGTTATTCATCTCACACCTCGTCATGGCCGTTTTCTACGGCTTGTGCAGGTTGGAGGTGCGGGCGATTTTCGCCGTTCGATTTTTTTGCCTGCCTTCGGTCGCCTCGCAAAAAAGCGGAATTTCTCCGACGCGCGCGGCTCCATAAACCAACAGCCAGAGGCGAGGACGCAATGATGAGCAGTTCATTCAAAGTCGGCGAAGCGGTGCGCTGGAATTCCGAGGCCGGCGAGATCCACGGCAAAGTGGTCAAGGTGCACACTCGCGATACCGAGTTCATGGGTCGCCACCGGCCGGCTTCGAAAGACGCGCCGCAGTACGAGGTCAAGAGCGACAAGACCGGCCACCTGGCCATGCATCACGGCGACGCGCTGAAGCACGCTTAGAAACGTGCCAGTCGGTAGGCGTCGACACTCGGCAGCGCGAGAGCCGCGCCTGAGACCATCTGCCCGATCAATTCCGCCGTCAGCGCCGCTTGAGTCAGGCCTAGATGCTGATGACCGAAGGCAAGCAAGACCTTGCCGGCGCAAACCTGATCGATCACCGGCAGGGAATCCGGCAGCGACGGGCGAAAGCCCATCCACGGTGTCGCGCCATCAGCGTTCAGATCCTTGCGAAACAGGCCTTGGCTCAAACGCTGCAACTGCCAGGCGCGCGCCATGTTCGCTGGCCGCTCCAGCCCGGCGAATTCGACCGTGCCGGCCAGGCGCAGCCCATCGCGCATCGGCGTCATGATGAATTTGCGTTCCAGCGAGGTGACGGGGAAGGGCAGGCGATCATGCTCGTGCGGCAGCATCAGGTGATAGCCACGCTCGGTGTCCAACGGTACTTGCTTGCCGGTCAGCGCGGCAGTCAGTTTCGCCGAATGCGCACCGCAGGCCAGTAACACGCGGCTGGCCGTCACACCGCCGTTGCCCGTTATCAATAAGACGCCGTTTTCCTGCACGTAGCCGCCCTGAACCTGCTGCTGGAGAAAACTCACACCGCTGCTGCGAGCCGCTTCGACCAGTGCGCAGACCACCCGATAGGGATCAAGGAAATGCCCGGTGCGCGGGAAAAACAGTCCGCCCTGAATTTTCTCGCTGAGCTGTGGCGCCGTTTCGCGGATCGCCCCGGCCTGCCAGTAATCCACCGGCACCTGCTGCTGATGCAGGCGTGCCTGCAAAGCTTCGATGGCCTGACGGGATTCAGGTGTTTCGAAGACCAGTAACGAGCCGTCAACCTTGAGCAGATCCGGGCGCTGGATATCGCTGAGCAAGCGCTGCCACGCATCCAGGCTGCTTTCATTGAGCGCGCGCAGGCCGGCGACTGTTTTCTGAAAAGGCTCAGGCCGCAGATTCAGCAATAACCGGGTGAACCACGGCAGGGCGCGCGGCAGGTATTTCCAGTCCAGGCGCAGCGGCCCCATCGGGTCCATGAGCATGGCTGGCAAGCGCTTGAGGATCGAAACATCAGCGATCGGAAATACCTGCTCGGTGGCCAGATGTCCGGCGTTGCCGAACGAAGCGCCATGCCCCGGTTCCTGCTGATCGATGACCACCACGCGCAAACCCTGGCGGGCCAGGCGCAGTGCGCAAGCCACGCCAATGATCCCGGCGCCGACCACGGCGATGTCGTGCGAAGGATTATTCGCCATGGCGTGTCGCTTCCCGGTGGCCATCGAGCAAGCGCCGAAGGTTGAGCGAATTGGTCTGTTGCAGCGCCGTCGGCAGCAAGCTGTCGGGGAAATCCTGATAGCACACCGGCCGCAGGAAACGCAGGATCGCCGCAGTGCCCACCGAGGTGCTGCGCGCATCCGAGGTTGCCGGGTAAGGCCCGCCATGCACCATCGCATCGCAGACTTCCACGCCGGTCGGCCAGCCATTGACGAGCAAGCGCCCGGCCTTGCGCTCGAGGGTTGGCAACAACGTGCGCGCCAGTGCAAGGTCGGCGTCATCCATGTGCAGGGTCGCGGTCAGTTGGCCTTCCAGATGTGCGCAGACCTGACGGATTTCTTCGTCACTGCTGCATTGCACGATCAGCGCTGTCGCGCCGAAGACCTCGGCTTGCAAGCTTTGATCGGCAAGAAAATCCGCTGCATCGGTGGTGAAGACATGCGCCTGACACTGATTCGGGCCGCCGCCGACTTGGCCAACCGCTACCGCGCGTGCACGGGGATTGCCTTGCAGTGCCGTCACGCCTGCTTGATAGGCACCGAAGATGCCGGGCGTGAGCATGGTTTGCGCCGCGCTGCGCGGGATCAGTTCAGCCACCGCGCTGAGGAACCCGTCGAGTGCCGGGCCTTTGCGGGCAATCAGCAATCCCGGGTTGGTGCAGAACTGCCCGGCGCCCAGTGTCAGCGACGCGACAAACCCTTCGGCCAGCGCCTGCGCGCGATTTTCCAGCGCGGCGGGAAACAGCAAAACCGGGTTGATCGAGCTCATTTCCGCATACACCGGGATCGGCTCGGCCCGCGCTTGCGCAGCTTTCATCAAGGCCAGACCGCCAGTGCGCGAGCCGGTGAAACCAGCGGCTTTGATGCGCCAGTCGCTGACCAATGCGATGCCGACTTCGTAGCCAGAATCGAACAATAAGGAAAACACGCCCTCGGGCAGAGCGCAGGCTTTGACCGCTTGCGCCACTGCGCGGCCGACCAGTTCGCTGGTGCCGGGATGGGCGCTGTGCGCCTTGACGATCACCGGGCAACCAGCCGCCAATGCCGCAGCGGTGTCGCCACCGGCCACGGAAAATGCCAGCGGAAAGTTGCTCGCGCCGAACACCGCGACCGGCCCCAAGGCAATCTGCCGCTGGCGCAAGTCGGAGCGCGGCAGTGGCTGGCGTTGCGGTTGCGCACTGTCGACGCGCACGTCCAGCCATTCACCCGCGCGCACCGTGCGGGCGAACAGGCGCAATTGCGAGCAGGTGCGGCCACGTTCGCCCTGAAGGCGTGCAGGCGGCAGACCGGTTTCGGCGTGGGCGCGTTCGATCAGTTCATCGCCAAGGTTTTCGATGTGTTCGGCAATGCTTTCGAGAAATGCCGCACGGGTGCTCAGGCTGGTTTCGCGGTACGCGTCTTGCGCCGTCCAGGCCAGGGCGCACGCCTGTTCCACCTGTTCGGCTGACGCCCCGGCGTACTGCGGTTCAAGTGCCTGGTTGGTCGCCGGATCAATCCCGCGAAAGGCTGGACGATGGCCCGTCACGGATTGTTGGCCGATCAGCATGTTGCCCGTCAGAGTCATGGTGTCTTCCTGTGAAATGAGCGAGGCCTGCCGCGAATCGTGATGACTCGCGGCAGGTGGCGGTCAGGCGAAGTTCTGCTCGGCGGACCAGTTTTCGTACCAGTGACGGAACAGCGAATACTGCTTCTCGGCATAGCGCCGTTGCGAGTCGCTCAGCACGTCGGTTTCATTGAAGTGCAGGGTGTATTCCTTGTCGCCGTTGAGCACCATCAGATGCTTGTAATACAGCACCAGATCGCAACCTTCGTCGAACGAGGACAGCACCGCCAGCGCCGACTCCAGCTCCCGCGCCTGGCGCCGGGCCTTGGCGTCGCCTTGCGCGGCCTGCTTGCTCAGCGCTACCAGTTGCAGCACTTCGCGGGGCAGGGCGTTGCCGATGCCGGTAATGGCGCCGGTGGCGTTGCAGTTGACGAAGCCGTGCACCACTTGCGTGTCGACGCCGACCATCAGGGTCACGTCGTCATCCTTGGAGGTGATGTTCTCGGCCGCGTAGCGCAGGTCCGCGCCGCCGCCGAACTCCTTGAAGCCGATCAGGTTCGGGTATTCACGGCGCAGTTCGAAAAACAGATCGGCGCGGGTGGCGAAGCCGTAGTAAGGGCTGTTGTAGATCACCGCCGGCAAGTTCGGCGCGGCTTGCAGGATCGCGGCGAAGTGGGCCTTTTGCGCCGTCGCCGAAGCGCCACGGGACAGCACGCGCGGAATGACCATCAAGCCTTGCGCGCCGACTTTCGCCGCATGCGCTGCGTGGGAAACCGCTTCCCGGGTATTCACTGCACCAGTGCCGACGATGGTCGGCACCCCGGCAGCGACCAGGCGCGCCACGCCTTCCTGGCGCTCGGCTTCAGTCAGCAGCGGCCAGTCGCCCATCGAGCCGCAGTAGACCACGGCGCTCATGCCGACATCGATCAGCTCGCGTCCCTTGGCCACCAGCGCATCGAAATCAGGTTTGCGCTGGGCGGTGCACGGGGTCATCAGGGCCGGCATGCAACCGGTGAAGATGTTGTCGCTCATGATTCAACTCCTTGGCATTTCGTTTGATTCGTAGTGAAAAAACGGCGTGGCGGCTCAGATGCCCCACGCGAACGGGTCGCTGTCGTCGATCAGCAAGGTGCTGTCGGCGGTCATGTAGGCGCGGCCGGTGATGAACGGGCGAATGCGTTCACCTTCCCATTCGAAGCGGCCTTCGAACTGGCTGCCGGTAATGCTCGCCTGGATCCATGGCGCGCCCGCTTGCAACTTGTCGTCGGCGGCCAGGCAGGCAAGTTTGGCGCTGGTGCCGGTGCCGCACGGTGAGCGGTCGTAGGCTTTGCCGGGACACATGACGAAGTTGCGGCTGTCGGCCTGATCGTCATCGGCGAACAGTTCGATGTGGTCGATGACCGCGCCGTCTTCGCCACAAATGCCTTGGTCTTCCAGCGCCTTGAGCATCGCCCAAGTGTACGCAGTCAGGTGTTCGACGTTGTCCATCGTTAACCTCTGGCCATGCTCGGAGACCAGATAAAACCAGTTGCCGCCATAGGCGATATCGCCGACCACGCGGCCATAACCCGGCACCTCCACCGGTACCTGTTTGCGATAGCGGTAGGCGGGCACGTTGCCCAGGGTGACCGAGCCATCGTCATGCAAAGTCGCGCTGACTTGTCCCACCGGCGTGTCGATCTTGTGCACGCCCGGCTGGATTTTCCCCAGATGCTGCAACGAATTGATCAGGCCGATGGTGCCGTGGCCGCACATGCCCAGGTATCCGGCGTTGTTGAAGAAGATCACCCCGCAGGTGGCATCAGGCGACACCGGTTGGCAATAGAGCGCGCCGACCAGCACATCGTTGCCGCGTGGCTCGAGCAGACAGGCGCGGCGCCACTGATCGTGCTGGCTGCGCAGGGCATCGCGTTTCTCGACCATGCTGTTGCCGGACAGCTCGGGGAAGCCGCTCATTACCAGTCGCGTCGGCTCGCCGCCGGTGTGGGAATCAATGACGTGTACTCGTTTCATGAAGAGATCCCGTTGGATGATTTCAGTAGGCGCCGGCAGGGCGGGCGGTGACGGTGGACGAGGGCGCAGGGCTGTCGCTTTCTTCGTCCTCGTCGTCCAGGCGCAGCAGATGGGCAGGCACGCCGGTCGCTGCGCCCCAGTAGTAAATACCGGTGGCGCAAGCGGCGACGACGATCGTGTCGAACGGATGGGCAAGGATGCCCAGGCCACCGAAGGTGCCAAGTTTCGACAGCACGATGGTTACCGCGTAGAAGGCGATCAGCCACGCCGATGAGCGCACCTGACGCGCCAGACTCAGGTGTGCAGTGGGCACAAAGCGACCGCAGAACAGGTAGATGACAAACATCAGGATTTGCAGGCCGAGCAGCCACGACACGGTGTTCCAGCCCGACCAGTAAACGATCAGCGCGGCGATGATGAACGACACCGGCCCGAGCAGGCCCATGCTCTTGACCCGGAACGGGCGCGGCATGTCCGGCGCATTGCGCCGCAGCGCCGCAACCGATACGGGCGCTACCGCATAGCTCAACACCAGCGCGGCGGAGACCACGTTGATCAGCGCTTCCCACGACGGGAATGGCAGGGTCCAGAACACCGACAGGGCGAAAGTCAGCCACAGCGCCGGACGCGGGATGCCGGACTTTTCATCGATGTGGGTGAAGACCTTGAAGAAAGTGCCGGTCTGCGCCCAGCCGTAGATCACGCGCGGCGTTGCGTTCATGTAAATGTTGCCGCAGCCGCTCGGCGAGATCACCGCATCGGCGACCACCAGATACGCCAGCCAGCCGACACCGAGCGCCAGGGCGATGTCGCGATAGGGCAGGGCGAATTCCTTGCTGATACCGGCCCAGCCGTTGGCGAGCATCTCAGTCGGGATGCTGCCGAGAAAGGCCATTTGCAGCAGCACGTAGATCAGAGTCGACAGCAGCACCGAGAGAATCAGCGCGATGGGAATGGTGCGCTGTGGATTTTTCACTTCGCTGGCCACGGAAATGATCGGCGTCAGGCCCAGGTAGGCAAAGATGATTCCGCCGGCGGAGACCGCCATCTCGACGCCCGACAAGCCGAACGGGGCGAATCCCTGAACCTGAAAGTTCTCCGGTTTGAAGAAAGTGAACAGCACGCCGATCACCAGCAACGGCACGATGAATTTGAACACGCTGACCAGATTGTTGGCCTTGGCGAAGGTCTTCACGCTGCGGTAGTTGAGCAGGAAAAACACGCAGAGCAGGCCGAACTGCACCAGCCAGCCGAGGATCGTCGGATCGCCACTGCCAGCCTTGGTCAGGCCGGGAAACCACGCCGCCGCGTATTGGCGCGAGGCGACCACTTCGATCGCTACCAGACTGGAAAACGCAATCAGCGTAATGAAGCCCATCAGGTAGCCGAGCAGCGGGCCGTGGGAATAAACCGGGTAGCGCACCACGCCGCCAGCGCGGGGCAATGCCGCACCCAGTTCGCAATAGACGATGCCCAGCAGCAACACGGCGAAACCGCCCAGCAACCAGGAGAAAATCCCCGCCGGACCGGCAATCGCCGAGACATGGCTGGCGGCGAACAACCAGCCGGAGCCGAAGATCGCGCCGAGTCCGATAAAGGTGAGGTCGATCAATGAAAGCTGTTTTTTGAACTTGCCTTGGCCTGACATGGCATCGCCTTCTTGTGAGTTATTGGATAGGCAGTTGTGTCACGGGGACGAGCAGACTTTGCACGGGTCGACGGCGGCGGCGATTGATGTTTTATGCCGGGATCGATGACGAATTCAGCACAATGGCGCCGATGGATCCGCGGCCTCGACAGGGCCGCGACGTTGCTGCACTCTGCTCGCGGACGGCGTTTCTGGCGCTTCATCGCAAAGGAGATTTTTCATGCAGCCTGGGTTTTCGATCCTGTGCCAAGGCATTGACGGCCTGCGTCCGCAGACCCTCGAAGCGATGGTCGCGGGTGCCGCGCAGCTGTTGCCGATACTCGATGTGATCCCCAATGCGGCGATCTTCATCAAGGATCTGCACGCGCGCTATGTGCTGGCCAACCGCACGCTGGTGCAGCGTTGTGGCTTGAAAGACCTGCGCCCATTGCTCGGCAAAACCAGTGCGCAGGTATTCCCGGCGCAGTTGGGGCCGGGTTACACCGAGCAGGATCGCAAGGTGCTGGAGGAAGGTTTCGTGTTGGAGGATCAGCTCGAACTGCACCTGTATGGCAGTCGCGAACCGGGCTGGTGCCTGACCCACAAACGACCCATCTACGATCGTGAAGGGCTGATCATCGGCCTGGTGGGGATCTCGGTGGATCTGCAGTCAGCCAGCGAAACCCACCCGGCGTTCGAGCGCCTGGCGGCTGTCGATGAATACATCCGCGGCAACTTCAACCGGCGGGTGACGCTGGGTGAACTGACGCGGATCGCCGGGATTTCCGTGGCGCAACTGGAACGCTACTGCAAACGCGTTTTCCACCTGACACCACGGCAGATGATTCAGAAAGTCCGCCTGGAACACGCGCATCGATTGCTGCACAGCGACTTGCCGATTACCGAGGTTGCGCTGCAATGCGGCTACACCGATCACAGCGCTTTCACCCGTCAGTTCAAGGCCTCGACCGGGTTTACACCACGCGAATACCGGCAAGCCACCGGGCATTAGACCAACACGGCCAGCCAGGCCGAGAGCAGCAGAAGAAGGGCCAGTGCCGCGTTCATTCGCTTGAACGCTTGCGGTGAGCTGAGCAACCGCGTGCTGCCGACGCCAAGCAGCGCCCAGAGCGTCATGCACGGCAGCGACACCAGCAGAAATGCCAGCGACAACACCAGCAGGCGCAGGGTCTTGTCGCCGCCGCCAACGAATACGCTGACCACCGCCACAGCCATCATCCACACCTTCGGATTGACCAGTTGCAGCAGCGCCGCGCCGAATACGCTCAAGCCTTGTTCCTGGGCGGCATTCGGGTCCAGCGATGGCGGCGGGCTGCGAAAGATCTGCCACGCCAGCCAGCTCAACCAGAGCACACCAGCCCAAGCCATGGCTTGCTGCACGCGCGGAAAGCGCAACAGGGTTTCGCCAGCGCCGAGCCCGACCACCAGCACAATCAGCGCCGCCGCCGCACAGGCGCCGAAAATGATCGGCAACGTGGCAATCAATCCGCGCCGCGAACTGTGGCTCAGCACCAGAATATTGGTCGGCCCCGGCGTGATCGAGGCGACGAAAGCAAACAGCAGAAAGGGCAGTAAAGAAGCCATGGTGCAAATTCCTGAAAGTCGAAACAGGACACCATGATCGTCAGCGGGCGGGCCTCAGTCTGGAAGATTTGAGCAGCGTCTGCGGTAGTCCGCCGGGGTCAATTGATAGGCGCGGCGGAACCAGCGCCCCAGATGACTCTGATCGGCAAAACCAAGCACGCTGGCCACCTGCGCTGGCGTCTCGCCGCGCGCGAGCAATTGCCGCGCCTTGGCCAGTCGCAGTTGGATCAGGTAGGCGTGGGGTGCCAGACCGAAAGCGGCCTTGAACGCGCGGGTCAGGCGAAAGCGATCAACGCCACAGGCTTGCGCAAGGTCGTCGAGGCCGATGTCTTCATAAGTGTGGGCATGCAGATAGTCGCGCGCAACCTGCGCAACCAGTGGCAGGCGCGGATCGAAGTCCTGACGCTTGCGCCAGTCGAGATGGCGGGTGAGGGACGCCAGCAGGCCATCCAGCGCAGTCTGCCGGACGATGCGCAGATCGCCGTCATGTAACGCGTGGAAGGCTTGCACGATCGCAGTCGACAGGCGCGGATCGTGGCTCAGGGTGTCGGCAAAGCCTGGCTGACTGTCGGCCGGTGCCTCTTCGAACAGCGCGTGCAGCTCGCGCTCCAGCCAGTGCGGATCCAGATACAGCATCGAGTAGGTGAAGCCATCCTCGGTCGGCGCATGGCCATCGTGGATTTCACCCGGCTCAAGCAGAAACACATGCCCCGGCGTACTGCGATGACGCACACGACGGCAATTGAACTGCTGCACGCCTTGCTCGGTAACGCCGACGAGAAAACTGTCATGCCAGTGCGGATCGTAGGCATGCCCACGGAAATGCGCACGAATCGACTCGATCCCGGTATCGACATCCTGGGAGAGAGAGATCCAGTTGCGTTTGTCCATGGGAGCACTCCAAGGGCGGTTTGAGCAGGGCGTTTCTAAAATACCGCGTGGGGGAGGAGAGTGTTTAGAAGATTTGTGCAGGTGCGCAGGGGGATCGAGTCAGGCAATGTGTCCTGGATGGGGTGGGACCACAAAACGCAGACGAAAAAAAACCGCCTTCGCGGGGCGGTTTTTCAATCCTCGGTTTGGAGCCGAGGCCATGTGCTTCACTAGCCACACCAACATGTCCGCGCATGGTATTGAGTTTATCCCGTCAGTGCAACGAAGGTTTAGCGTGATGTGCGAGGTTTTTTCGGAACGTCCAACGCATGTAACTGAATTCAGGTCTGTCAATAAACATTGTCAGAAATACGGTTTTACAAAGGTTCAGGCGTAGCCGCAGAATAACCTTGGCTACTCGGGTTTTCTCTTCTGATTTCTGCGTTAAGATGCCTGCGCTCATCTTGTTGGTAGAGCTGTGAGGTTTGGCTGGGGGCGCAAAAGGTTTCACGCCCTCTGACGCGGATTCGCACCCGCGCCGGAATGATGTCTCGGAGGGATTTCAACCGGCCGCCTTACTAGCTACACCAACATGTAGGCTGAAGGCACGCATGGTCCGGTAAGTTTGCTGGAGGTTTGGCCGCCAGCCCTGGAGGCCAAAACGTATGAAGCTTCTGCTGCGTACGCTGAGCCTTGTATGGAGATTGTTGAAAGCCTTGCGCTTTTACGAGTTCCTGCGAGACCACTTTGACAACTTGAAATAAGGTCGTCTAAGTGGGGAAAGACCCGTTTCGGTTTCGACTGATACGGGTCTTTTTTTTGTGTGCACAAAACTGTCAAAAACGAGATTGTCGGTTTTATGCTTTCGACTTTGTAGGGCGTTTCGCTTAATGACGTAAGCAACAGCATGAAGATCGATCCAATAGCGGCTCATGCTCGATCATCCATTGATTGCGTCAATAACAACCATTAAGTCAATGAAGTTCTCATATCCACGGTGCGGCGTAAGATCGGCTCCATACCCAACCACTGCAACTCGGAGCACATCATCATGAAACGCCAGACTATTCTCGGTATCGCTTTCTCGGTTTTTGCACTGAATGCCTTCGCCGCCACCGAAACCGATCCACTGTTCAGCGACGCGGTCGCCTCCACTCAAACAGACCGCTTGTTCAGCGATGCAGTAGCCGCAACCGAAACCGATCCATTGTTCAGCGATGCAGTCGCTGCGACCGAAACCGACCCGCTGTTCAGCGATGCAGTAGCCTCTGATGGCTCCGATCATCTGCAAGGCAATCGGGTCGCCGAAGGTGGCGCTGACCGTCTGCTCGAACGTCGCACCGCTTGAGCGCAACGATGAGCATCGATAACGAATGCCGCCTCAACCACAGGCGGCATTCGCTCTATTCACGCTTTACAACTCTGCTCTAAACCGCACTCGGCAGCACGGCCTTGTCGCGATCGCGGCTCTTGAATGTCGCCCAGAAACACAGCAATACCGCCACGGAAAAACCGGCGGGGAACAGCCAGATGCTTCTCCAGTCATGCCCTGCGCTTGATGTGAAGTGGTCGGTAATCCGTCCCGCGATCCAGAAACCAATCAACATGCCCAATCCGTACGTAGCCAAGGTGATCAAACCTTGCGCCGAGCTGCGGAAGCGTTCCGGTGCCTTGGCATCGGTGTAGATTTGCCCGGACACGAAGAAGAAGTCATAGCACACCCCGTGCAGTGCAATGCCGATCAGCAGCATGAATGCCTGATCGTCGTTATTGCCGAAGGCAAACAGCACGTAGCGCAACGCCCAGGCAGCCATGCCGACCAGCAGGGCGATCTTGATGCCGAAGCGATGGATGAACAGCGGCAACAGCAACATGAACAGCACTTCCGATACCTGACCGATCGCCATCTTCGCTGTCGGGTTGGTCACGCCTATCTCGGCCAGAAACGGATTGGCATTCTGGTAATAGAACGCCAGCGGAATGCAGATCAGGATCGAGGCGAGGAAGAACACCAGATAGCTGCGATCCTTGAGCAAACCCAAGGCATCGACGCCGAGCATCTGCTTGAGGCTTGATGTGCCCGCTGCGCTTTTCAACGGCGCAGTGTTCGGCAGACTGAAGCTGTAAAGCCCCAGCAACAGCGACGCGACGGCGGACATCAGGAACGTATTGCGCAAGCCTCCGGCCGCGATGCTTTGCTGCGAGTCCCAGGCGAACACGAAGCTGATCACCACGCCGGCGACGATCCAGCCCACCGTGCCCCACACGCGAATGCGCGAGAACTCCAGCGCCGGGTCTTTGATCTGGCGGAACGCCACGGCGTTCACCAGTGCCAATGTCGGCATGTAGACCATCATGTAGGCGAGCACATAGGGATAAAACGCGCTGAAGTCTGCCGCGCGATAGAGCTGATAGAGCAACACTGCGCCAAGCAGATGCAGCACTGCCAGAATGCGTTCGGCATTGAAGAACCGGTCGGCAATCAAGCCAATGACAAACGGCGCCAGAATCGCGCCCCAGGATTGCGTGGCGAAGGCCATGCCGACCTGGCCGCCGCTGGCAGCCAGCGTTGTCGCCAGAAAAGTGCCGAGGGTGACGAACCAGCCGCCCCAGATAAAGAACTGCAAAAACATCATCACGCTGAGTCGCGCATTCATTACGTTCATTTCAGATCACCGTATTGTTTTTATGTCGGTAACGCGGATGAATCAATCGTCAGTCAGGCCGAGCAGGCGCCGGTTGGAAGCGGCATCGGCGCTGACCCCGGCGAAATCGTCGAAGGCCTTGGCGGTCTTGCTGATCATGTGTCGCTCGATGAACGCCGCGCCTTCCGCCGCGCCCTGTGCGGAGTCTTTCAGGCAGCATTCCCACTCCAGCACGGCCCAGCCGTTGAAGTCGTATTGGCACAATTTGCTGAAGATCGATTTGAAATCGATCTGGCCATCGCCCAGCGAGCGAAAGCGCCCGGGACGCTCGACCCAGCCCTGATACCCGCCGTAGACGCCGGAGCGCGCATCGGGGCGGAATTCGGCATCCTTGACGTGGAACATGCGGATGCGTTGGTGGTAACGGTCGATGAAGCCGAGGTAGTCCATTTGCTGCAGCAGCAGGTGGCTCGGGTCGTAGAGGATTGCGGCGCGAGGGTGATGATTCACCGCTTCGAGAAACTGTTCGAACGACGCGCCGTCATGCAAGTCTTCGCCGGGATGGATTTCGTAGCACAGATCAACGCCGGCCTCTTCGAAGCAGTCGAGAATCGGCAGCCAGCGCTTGCCCAGTTCGGCGAAACCTTGCTCGACCAAACCGGCCGGACGCTGTGGCCATGGATAGACATAAGGCCAGAGGAGGGCGCCGGAGAAGGTCGCATGGGCCGTAAGTCCCAAACGCTGGCTGGCACGGGCGGCCAGTTTCAACTGCTCAATGGCCCACTCGGTGCGCTCCTGCGGCTTGCCGCGCAGCGCGGGCGGGGCGAAGTCGTCGAACAGACTGTCGAACGCCGGATGCACAGCGACCAATTGCCCTTGCAGGTGCGTCGACAGCTCACTGATCACCACACCCGCGCGGGCGCAGACGGCGATGAGTTCGTCGCAGTAATCCTGGCTCTCAGCGGCGCGCTGCAAATCGATGAACCGTGTGCCGAGGGTCGGTACCTGAATGGCTTTGTAGCCTTGCGAGGCGGCCCATTCGGCGATGTTGGCGAGGGAGTCGAAAGGCGCTTGGTCGGCGATGAATTGCGCGAGAAAAATCCCCGGACCTTTCAGGCCAGTCGAATTTTGCTGATCACTGTTCATTGTGCTGGGCTCCTGTCAGTGGGCCGGGGATCTCGCTCCACTTTTCATTGCCGAGGTGGTTGGCGATCGCGGTTTCAATGAAGGCCATGCCGCGCAAGCCGGTCTCGATGCCCGGTACGCCCGGAGCCTGATGGCCCTCGGCGCCATGCACAATCGCTTCGGCGAGATCGCCGTACAGGTTGGCCATGGCTTCCAGATAACCTTCGGGATGCCCCGCAGGCAGGCGCATGCGTTGGGTTGCGGCGGCACACAGCCACGGCTGACCGACTCCGGAGCGCAGAACGCGCATCGGCTCGTTCAACGGTCGATGAGTCAGGCTGGCCGGTTCCTCTTGACGCCATTCCAGGCCGCCCTTGTCCCCGTAGACGCGGATCTTCAGCGGGTTTTCCTCACCGGCGCAGACCTGGCTGGCGAGCAATACACCACTGGCGCCGTCGCGCATTTTGAACAGCATCGCGACATCGTCATCCAGTTGCCGACCCTCGACATGCGAGCCGAGCATTGCGCTGATGAACTGGATCGACTGGCCGGCAACGAACTCGGCGAGGGAAAACGCATGGGTGCCGATGTCGCCGATGCAGCCGCCGATCCCGGATTGCGTCGGGTCGTCGCGCCAGCCGGCCTGCTTGTTGCCTTGCCCGGCGACATCGGTGCTGAGCCAGCCTTGCGGGTACTCGACGAGGACTTTGCGCACGCGCCCGAGCACGCCGCTGGCGACCATTTCGCGGGCCTGCCAGACCATCGCGTAGCCGAGGTAGGTGTGCGCCAGCCCGTAAATTCGCTGGCTGTTGATGACCACCGAGTGCAGCGCCTGCACCTCGGCGAGGTTCAGCGCCGCGGGTTTCTCGCTGAACACATGAAAACCGGCGCTCAATGCCTCACGGGCAATCGGTGCGTGCAGATGATTGGGGGTGACAATGACCAGCAGTTGCATGCGCTGCTCGGCGGGCAGGGCGGCCTCGCGGGCGAGCAGGGTTTGCCAATCGTCGTAACAACGCTCGACCGCGACACCCAAGGCCGCAGCGGTGCGCTGATTATTCTCCGAGTCGCGGCTGAACGCGCCACAGACCAGTTCGAAGCGTCCGTCGAGGCCGGCGGCTTGCCGGTGGGCACGGGCAATGAATGAACCTTCACCGCCTCCAACAAAACCCATTCTTATTTTTGCGGCAGCGTACATGGCAGTCGTCTCGGTAGCTGGATGCAATGTTGATGAGCGATGTAACCGGTTACATCGTGGGCGAAATCTAGGCTTGAATTAGCCGGGTGTCAAATGTCAGCGGATGATCGACAGCGTTTCGATCGCTCGTCGCCTGCGGTAAGCTCCGCGCCTGATCGGCATGAATCAACGAGGTGGTTTTGTCCAATATTCGCGAAGTGGCTCGGCTGGCCGGGGTTTCCGTGGCGACGGTTTCGAGGACTTTGAAATCGCCCGAGCGTGTGCTCGCGCCAACCCGTGAGCGCGTCATGGCCGCCGTGGAGCAGGCCGGCTATCGGCCGAACCTGATGGCCGTGCAGTTTCGTTCGCGGCGCACCGGCAATCTGGTGATTCTGGTGCCGACCATCGCCAATACCTTCTTCGCCCGCGTCATCAGCGGCGCGCAGCAAGCGGCGCAGGCGGCCGGTTATCGCCTGCTGCTGTGCGACACCCAGGGCCGGGAAGAACTGGAGCGACAATTCGCCGAGCTGGTTTACGCCTATCAGGCCGACGGAGTGATCCAGTTGCGCGCTTACGATCCTTTCGAAAACGCCCCGGCCGACGCCGATGTGCCGCCGATCGTTAACGCCTGCGAAGTGATCAAGGCCGGGCGTTATCCAACCATCAGCCTGGACAACGTCGCCGCCGCCAAAGCCATGACCGAACACCTGATCGCCTTGGGACACCGACGCATGGGCCTGATCAAAGGCTCGAAAAACAGCCCGCTGACCCTGGATCGACTGGCAGGTTACGAAGCGGCATTGCGCGAAGCCGGGATTGCCTTCGATGAAGCACTGATCTGCCATGGCAATTTCAGCCTCGAGGCCGGTTTTGCCGGCGCGCAAAAGATGCTCGCATTGGCCGAGCGGCCGAGCGCGCTGTTCTGCGAAAACGATGAAATGGCCATTGGTGCGCTCAAGCGCATCCGGCAGGCCGGGCTGCGTGTGCCCGAGGATATTTCAGTGGTGGGTTTCGATGACATTCCGATGGCTGCGTACTGTGATCCGCCGCTGACCACCATCTCGCAACCAGCCGAAGCCTTCGGGACCAAAGCAGTCGAGATGCTGATTGCCCTGATCGAAAAACAGCCGCTGACAGAGCGGCATGTCGTCCTGCCGTTCGAGCTGACGCCACGCAGCAGCGCGGCCCGCATCGACAACTTGGGCAAGCGCTAACCGAATCACGCCGCTGGCGGCTTCGCCAGCGCAATCCCCGCCGCGCCCAACCGCTTCAACACTTCAAACAACAAATCGCTCTTGGTCAGCCCGACAATCCTCGGGCTGCCGACATAGCCGGTGACCGTGAGGGTTATGCCGTCCGGCGACAATTTGCTGAAACGCACGAACGGCGCCGGTTTATCGAGGATGGTTTCGTTCTCGTGATACGCATCCAGCAGCAGTTGTTTGACCTGCTCAGGATCGATATCCAACGGAAACACCAGCTCCAGCGATGCCACGCCCTGAGCACTGCCGCCGAGGGTAACGTTGCGCAGGTTCTGCGAGATAAGTTGCGAGTTGGGCACGATCACGATCGAGCGGTCGCTGAGCTGGATTTCCGTGGCGCGCACGTTGATCCGGCGGATGTCGCCCTCGACGCCGCTGATGCTGATCAGGTCGCCGACTTTCACCGGGCGCTCGGTGAGCAGAATCAGGCCGGAGACGAAGTTCTTTACGATTTCCTGCAAGCCAAAGCCGATACCCACGGATAGCGCACTGACGATCCACGCCAGATTGGTCCACTGCACGCCCAGCGACGACAGCGTCAGCAGAATCACAAAGGCGTAGCCGATGTTGGAAAACAGCGTGCTCAGTGACGCGCACATGCCCGGGTCCATGTCGGTCTTGGGCAGGAACTCGTTGTCGAGCCAGCGGCTCAATGCACGGATCAGCCAGATACCGATCAGCAGTGCCAGCAGCGCGTTGAGCAGATGCGCCGGGACGATATTCAGCTTGCGCAAACCGGCGCCGCCAAGAATCGACATGATGTTGGTGACCAGTTGGCCAAGCGTGGTGCCGATGCCGCCGACAAACAACGAAATCAGCGCCATCAGCATCAGACCGGCGCGGCTGACCCCGGACAACAGGATCGACGTCTGCTCAAGGCGCCGATCGCTGACGCCGAGCAATTGCTTGAGCGCCTGGCCGCTCGCGTGTTTCGGCGAAAACAGGTGCTCACAGGCGTCCTTGACCAGCTGAATCAGCAAGTAGAAGCCCGACAGCACGACATAGCCCCACACCAGCTCATAACTGATGAACCGTGCCAGCGAAACATAGCCGGCCAGCAGGGCAATGGCCGTCACCAACATCGAGAGACTGGCGACGCTGTAAATCAGCCCGGCGAACACGCTGTTCGTAGCCGACGCGTCATTGGCTGCGACCAAAGCCTTGCGCACTTTGCCGACGCGCAACAGCATCGTGCCGATGATCGCCAACACCACAATGGAAATCACGCCGCGCCCGGCCATCACGATGTGGCTGCTCATGCCTGTGGCATTGGCGACTTGCACCAGCGTCACCAACACCAGCAACGAGCAGGCGAGGATTCGCGGATAAGGCTTGAGGGCCAGCGCCACTGGATCGGCAATCGACGGCAGGCGCCAGGACGGGTGCGCGGTTGAGAGCAATGCGCGGCTGAGGCCGGTGATCAGCACGCAGGCATAGACGACTTTCTCGAACTCTTCGGAGAAGGTTTCCAGCACCGGCGGCAGTGCGTCGTGGCGGGTGCAGGCGTAGAACAACAGCTTCAGGGCGATGGCGGTGGTGACGAACGTCGCGATAGCTGAGGCGAAGGCCAAGGCGCTTCTGCGCAGTCGGCCCTCCGCCACGCGATGAATGCAGAACCAGGTCAGCCCGCGCTCAGCCAGACGTCGGCCGAAGGTCCAGATCAGCAGCGCCAACAACACCAGCACGCAGGTGTAGAAGCGCTCGCCCGGCGCCCAGACCGTGGCCCATACGTCAGCCACCTGCTCGACGAACAGTCGCAGGCGCTGGCGGTCGTCTTCGCTTGGATTGACCAGCGGTGCCCAGAAATACGGGCTCAATACGCTGCGGGTGCTCAGGGTCAGTTCGCTTTCCAGCAGGGTGCGGCGGATGCCGGCGATTTGCGTGATCAGGTCGGCGGCGTTCTGTTTCAGTGCGGCGAGGCTTTTCAGCGTGCCATCGACCTTGCTTTTCTGCTCCGCCAGCGCCGCCCGCTGCGCGACGATATCGGCTTGCTCGGCGGCCACCTCGGCGTCGGGCGCCGTGCCGAGCACGCCCAGTTGCACCGCCAGTTGCGCCTGTTGCGGCAACAGCGCTGCCGACAACCGATCGACATCGAGAATGAACGCCTGCACCCGATCCTGCGGGCCTTCGAGCTGGTTGTAATTGTTTGCCGCCGAAATCTGCTGCTTGAGCCCGTCGAGGCGTTGTTGCAGGGCTTGCAGATCGCTTTGCGAAATCACCGGCATTGGCGCTGCGCCTGAGTTCGCCGGCGCGGCAACATCCGCCGCCCACAACGCAGCGCTGCCCGGCATCAGTAGCAGCAACAGAATCAAAAACAACGACTTGAATGAACAGCGCATGGGGGCGGCGGGCTCGAGTGGATCACACAGTCTATGAGGGTAGGTGATCGCGCCGAACGGGGCGGAAAACTTTCTCTGCAAGAGTCGCTTACACGCTCATCCAATCCGCCGGAATGATCCGCGCAGCGAGCGGTCAACCGGCAATAACAGCTTCGAGAGCATGCCATGTCCACTGCCAAGGAAACGATTGAATACCTGCGCCAACATTCATTGATCATCACCACCGCCGAATCCTGCACGGCCGGGGAGATCGTCATGTTGCTGTCGGAGGTGCCCGGCAGCGGCGAGTTGATCGAGTGCGGCTATGTGGTCTATTCGCCGCAAGCCAAGCAGCGCCTGCTGCACGTCAGCCCGGCGACCATGGATACCTTCAATCTGACCAGCGTGGAAGTGGCCAGTGAAATGGCCATCGGTGCGTTGCGCGACAGCACCGCCAACGTTGCCGTCGCCACCACCGGCATTCTCGGCCCCGACGATATGGACGGCATCAAGGCCGGTACGGTGTGTTTTGCCTGGGCATTCCAGTTCGATGACAAACATTTTCTGTTCAGCACCCAGCAATGGTTTGCCGGATCGCGCAGTGAAGTGCAGACCCTCGCTTCTGAATTCGCCCTGCAGCAGTTGCCGGACTATCACCGTCGCGCGTTGCGCGGCGAAGGAGGGTGGCGCCGATGAAGCACGACGCTGAGCATCCCGATCTGCGCAGTCGGCAGTTCCCGGTGCAGGAGGACATGGCCTATCAGTTGAAGGTCTGGCGCTTCGAGCACATTGGTTGGTATCTGCTGGTGCTGTGCATGCTGCTGGGTCTGTTGGGGCTGTTTTCCCGTGGCGTGCTCAGTTCGCAGGACGCCCGCAGCGCCGATGGCAAAGTCCAGGTCGAGTACGAGATGTTCCACCGCAACGGCTCGACCAACCCGCTGAAACTCAGCGTGCACACGGTGCCTGAAGCCACTGTCGAACTTGACATCGGCGGCGAGATGCTCGATGGCTTCAGCGTCGAAACCATGCAACCGGCGCCCGTGCGTATGCGCAGCTCAAAGCAGGGCATGCGCTTGTGGTTGCAGGCTGATGCCCAGGGCCAGGCGACGCTCTATGTGACGCTGCGCGGTGACGGATTGGGCCTGTTTCGCAGCCAAATCCGCGTGCCGGGCTCGAGCGAAGTGAAGCTCACTCAATTCATTTATCCATAGGTGACCCATGGACTCGGTGTTGCGCGCACTCGCGATGTATCTGGCACTGATTGTGCTGTTCAAAATTGCCGGCCGGCGTTCGCTGGCCGAGTTGACGACGTTTGATTTCGTTCTGCTGATGATCATCGGTGAAGCCACCCAGCAAGCGCTGCTCGGTGATGATTTTTCTCTGACCAATGCGTTTCTGGTGATCATTACGCTGATCGCTGTGGATGTTGGTTTTTCCCTGCTCAAACAGCGTTCCAGTTGGGTGTCGCGGCTGATCGATGGCGAGCCGACGATCATTGTCGAGAATGGCAAGCTGTTGCACCGACGCCTGCGCCATGCGCGGCTGGTCGAGGCGGATGTCATGGAGGCGGCGCGCTCCAGTCAGGGCATAGAAACCATCGACCAGATCAAATTCGCAATCATCGAGCGCAACGGCAAGATTTCCGTGATCCGCCAGGATCCGGAAGGCGGCTGAACCTTTGACGCCGCACGGCCGCAATTTTTTTGAACGCTGAAAAAGCCTCACAGCCCAATGCTTACAAGTCATCGGAGGATTGCGAAATGAACGAGGCAGCCAGTTACTTCTCCATCGCCGTGGCGGTGATCATTCTGCTGGTCGATCTGTGGGCGATTGTCAGTGTGTTTCGCAGCAACAAAAGCGTCGGCGTCAAAGCCGCCTGGGCGATCGGCCTGATTGTATTCCCGGTGCTCGGCCTGATCGTGTGGGGCATCGCCGGCCCGCGCGGCGTCAAGGAAGGGCCTTCGTCGCCGGAGCACAGTAAGGGTTGAGAGCCCGATGCACTCCTACAATGAATTTGCGCACATCCCGGAAGAAGGTAAACGATGCTAGGTCAAGCTTGAACCGGGTAGCGATACCACTGCTGACAGGAGATCGTCATGAAAAAAATCTGCGTATGTCTGGGGTTCTGCTCGATGTTTCTGTTGAGCGGCTGCTTCGATTCCAACGATGCACCCAACAAGGACGGTGACAAGAGCAAGCCGTCGGTGCAGATGCAGACCGAGAAGCCTGAGGAGGGCAAGTGACTGCTGGCCAATAATCCCTGTGGGAGCGAGCCTGCTCGCGAAGGCGTCGGGTCAGACAATTCGGTGCTGACTGATGCTCCGTCTTCGCGAGCAGGCTCGCTCCCGCACTGGTTCAGTTCGAGTAACGGTATTCCAGCCATGCCCAATACAGTAAAGCCACAGCACTGATCCCGCCTCCGAGAAAACACACCGCCACCCAGCCTGATTGCGCATAGGTATACGTCGCCGCGATAGCGCCCAAGCCACTGCCCACCGAGTAAAAGCACATATACGCACCGACCAGTCGGCTCTGCGCATCGGGCCGTGCGGCGAAGATCAGGCTTTGGTTGGTGACGTGCACCGCTTGCACGGCGAAGTCTAGGAGGATCACTCCGACGGCCATCGCCAGCAGCGAACTGTCGACAAATGCGATGGGCAGCCAGGACAGCGTCAGCAGCGCCAAGGCGATGCCGGTGGTGCGATTGCCCAAGCCGCGATCGGCCAGGCGCCCAGCCCGTGCGGCGGCGAGCGCGCCCGCCACTCCGGCCAGACCAAACAGGCCGATCTGCGTGTGGGACAACGACAGGGGCGGGGCGCTGAGCGGCAGCACCATCGACGTCCACAACACACTGAAGGCGGCGAAGATCAGCAGGGCGAAGATGCCTCTGATGCGCAATACCCGCTCAGTCAAAAAAAGTTGGAACATCGAGCGCAGCAATTGCCGATAGCTGCCCTGTGCGGGCGGTTTTGCCGAGGCGGGCAGGGTGCGCCATAACAGCAGGGCCAAGCCGATCATCATGACTGCCGAGACAAAATACACGCCGCGCCATCCGGCCAGATCAGCCACTACGCCGGAAACGAAACGCGCCAGCAAAATGCCCAGTACCACGCCACTGGTGACGGTACCTACGGCGGCGCCGCGCTGCTGCGGGCGAGCAAGGCTGGCGGTGCAGGCGACCACCACTTGCACCACCACCGCCAGCAATCCCACCAGCATCATGGCGCCGAGCAGCACTCCCCAGCTCTCGGACAGGCCCACGGCACACAGCGCCGTTGCAGACAACAACAGTTGGCTGACGATGAGTTTCTTTCGATCGAGCAGATCACCCAGCGGCACAATGAACAGCAGCCCGACCGCATACCCGGCTTGCGTGGCCGTGACCACAACGCCGATCGCCCCCGGTGAAACCCCGAGGCTGGCGGCCATCGATTCCAGCAATGGCTGTGCGAAGTAAACATTGGCCACCGCCATGGCGCAGGTGATTGCAAAGAGAAAAGTCTGCAAACGACTCAGCCCGGTCGTTGCGCTGTCAGCTGCGGCTTGCGCATTGACCAGGGTTCGCGTCTGGCACTTCATCCTTGCTTCCTCTTAGTGTGGTTTTGAATTGAAACCGATGCGTTGATCTTTATTCATTCGGGTTGTTAAATGCAACCACATTCAATAGCCGATCCATCAGGAATCACATGGCCCGACAACAAACATTGGCGCAGAGCGAATGCCCGGTGGCCCGAACCCTCGAAGCCATTGGCGATCGCTGGGCCTTGATGATCATTCGCGATGCGTTCGACGACGTGCGCCGTTTCAGCGAATTCCAGAAACGTCTGGGCCTGGCCAAGAACATCCTCACGGTCAAACTGAAAATGCTCGTCGAGCTCGGCGTGTTGCAGATTCAGCCCGCGTCCGATGGCAGCGCCTACAAGGAATACGTGCTCACCGACATGGGCCGCGCGGTGTTCCCCATCGTCGTCAGCCTGCGGCAGTGGGGCGAGCGCTTCCTGTTCGCGGAAGGCGAGGAGCATTCGATTCTGCTCGACAACGCACGGGCCGAGCCCGTTGAGACAATCGTTGTGCGCTCCAGAGCGGGCGCGGTGCTGGCCCCGGCGGACTGTCACCGAAAAGTGGTGACGCGCCGGCAATGAAGCCGGGCAGATAGCCGTGGCGTGTATTCACAGCCGCGCTATCTCCATGGCATGAAAAGTCGAGTCGGCAACCGCCGGGTTTTTGATCTAGGCTGTTTTCGATCCTTGATCAGCAGCGGTGCGCCGTTGCCATATTTCCAGCAACGCGATTACCGGAGTGCCTGATGAGCCTTTCACCTTTCCACCTCGCCATCCCGGTCTACGATCTTGCCGCTTGCCGGCGTTTTTACGGTGAAGTGTTCGGCCTGGAGGAGGGCCGGTCCAGCGCGCAATGGGTCGACTTCAACTTCTACGGCCACCAATTGGTGATCCACGAACAGCCGAAAACGGCTGCCCAGCAAAGCATTAATAGTAACCCGGTAGACGGTCACGACGTACCGGTCCCGCACTTCGGCATCATTTTGCAGTGGGAGCAATGGGAGGCACTGGCCGAGCGGCTGAAGTCATTCGGCACGCAATTTGTGATCGAGCCCTACATTCGATTCAAGGGTCAGGTCGGCGAACAGGCGACCATGTTTCTACTCGATCCCTGCGGCAATGCGCTGGAATTCAAGGCATTCAAGGACATGAGTCAGGTGTTTGCCAAATGATCACAGCGTAGTTATCTGGCCGTTGCGATCGCGTTCATAAACCTTGGTGGCCTGCAGCTTCTCCTTCAGCCAGCGCTCGGCCGTGCCCAAGGGCCGTTGGCGCGCCCACAATAGGTCGACGCCGATTTGCCAGTCCGTATGCGGGTACGCCGACAGCTGCAACTCGACCAGTTCGCCATTGCCCAGTTCACGCTGGATAAGTTGGCGCGGCAAGGTCGCCCAGCCGAGGCCGGCGCGGACCATTTCCAGCAGGGCCAGATAGCTTTCCGCTTGCCACAGCTGCGTCGAACGCAGGTATTCACTGCTCGGCAGTTTGCTGGCGTGCGCACTGAACGCCAGGCGCCGGTGCACGTGCAAATCGTCGAACGTGACGTTGTCCAGTTTCGCCAGCGGATGATCGGGATGGCAGACGTGCAGCATGATCAGTTTGCCCAGTTGCTGGAACGCCAGTTCCCGAGGATAGCCCGGTTGCGAAAACGCCACCCCCAGCACCGCCTCGCCACTGCTGACCAGTTCGCTGACATCGCCGTAGACCGGGTGACGAATGATCAGATCGACAAACGGGAAGGCCTGCTCGAACGCTTGCAGCACTGGCATGATCGGGCCGTACGGCGTTTCAATCGCCAGGGTCAGACTCGGTTCGACGCTATCCGAGAGGCAATCAGCGTGAGCCTCGAAGGTCATGCAGCGCTCCAGTACCGCTTCTGCCTGCACCAGTAATTTATGCCCGCTGGCGGTGAGGGCAGGGCTGCGATTGCTGCGGTCGAACAGCTCGACGCCAAGGTCGGTTTCCAGATTGGCGATCGCTGCGCTGATGGTCGACTGCGTCTTGCCCAGCTTGCGCCCGGCGGCGGAGAACGAGCCGCTTTTCACCACTTGGACGAACATCAGCAACTGATCGAGTGAGAAGCGCACGCGGTGTACTCCGAGGTTGAGCGAGACGGCGATTGTGCCGCGTCTTTGCCATCGAAAAAAGCGATGGTTGCCAATTTGTTTCATCGTTAAAAACATTCAAGGATGACCCCGCGTCTTCGAACGCCGGGGCCGATTCTCTCTGTGCATCTGTCCCTGAGCGCCCGCGATTACACCCAACGCTGCCCCTTCAGGAGCTTGTGCCATGACTACACAACGCGTTCACCCGGTCGATGAGGTGTTGCCCCTGCGGCAGCTTTTCACCTTCGGTCTGCAGCATGTTCTGGTGATGTATGCGGGAGCGGTGGCGGTGCCGCTGATTCTCGGCAGTGCGATGGGGCTGACGTCGGCTCAGGTGGTTTTACTGATCAACGCCAACCTGCTGACGTCCGGTGTGGCGACGTTGATTCAGACCCTCGGCTTCTGGAAGTTCGGCGCGCGGTTACCGTTGATTCAGGGCTGCTCATTCATTGCGCTGGCGCCGATGATCATGATCGGCAAGGAGTTCGGCCTCAGCCAGATCTTCGGGGCGGTGATCGCCGCCGGCTTCCTGACCATCGCACTGGCGCCGGTGTTCAGCCGCTTGTTGCGATTCTTTCCACCCGTGGTGATTGGCAGCCTGATCACCATCATCGGTATTTCACTGATGCCGGCGGCGGCAATCTGGCTGGGTGGCGGTAATCCCGATTCGCCTGACTTCGGTCGCCCGGCCAATCTGCTGCTGGGCCTGGCCACGGTCAGTGTGACGCTGGTGATTTATGCGAAATTCAGCGGCTTCATCGGTAACCTCAGCGTGCTCATCGGTTTGTTTGTCGGCAGCCTGATCGCTGCCGCCTGCGGCATGACGCACTTCAATCGGGTCAGCGAGGCGGCGTGGTTCGAGTTGAGCGCGCCAATGGCGTTCGGTCCGCCGGAATTTTCTCTGGTACCGATTCTGATCATGACCCTGGCGATGCTGGTGATCATGGCCGAGACCACTGGCAACTGCCTGGCCATCGGCAAACTGGTCGGCAAACCGACTACGCAGCAGACCCTCGGCAACGCGTTCCGCGCCGACGGCTTGTCGACCATGCTCGGTGGTCTGTTCAACAGCTTTCCCTATAACGCCTTCACGCAAAACACCGGCCTGATTGCGCTTTCGAGCATCAAGAGCCGCTTCGTCGTCGCCGCCGCTGGCGCAATCATGGTGTTGATGGGCTTGTTCCCCAAGCTCGGCGCGTTGATTGCGGCGGTGCCCACTCCAGTGCTGGGCGGCTGCGCGATCGTCATGTTCGGCATGACCACGGTGGCGGGCATTCAGGAACTGTCACGGGTGCAGTTCGAAGGTACACGCAACGCCATCATTGTTGCGGTGTCGGTCAGCGTCGGCGTCCTGCCAATGTCGTTTCCGGCCCTGTTCGAACATGTCGGCCCGACGCTGAAACTGGTGCTCGACAGCGGCATTTTCCTCGGTGCGATCACCGCCATTCTGCTCAATGTACTGCTCAACAAACAAAAACCATCGACCGACGCCGTCGGCGCTTCCACGGCCGAACTGGCTGACTGACCTTTGTTCTTTCCCACTGCCCAGGAGTTACCCATGAATCAATTCACTCAGCTTGTTCCGGCCGGCGTCAGCGATCTGGACCTGGCATTGCTGCGCCAGACCATCGCCCTGTCACAGGCGTCGAAACAACGTGGCCGGCACCCGTTTGCGGCGCTGGTGGCGGACCGCGACGGCAAGGTGATTGCCGAAGCGGGCAACAATTCGATGCCGCCGGAGGGTGATCCCACCCAGCATGCCGAACTGGTCGCGGTCGCTGCGGCGGCGAAGCGGTTGTCACCCACGGAGCTGGAGGCGTGCACGCTGTATACCAGCGCCGAACCTTGCTGCATGTGCGCGGGCGCGGTGTATTGGACCGGTGTCGGGCGAGTGGTGTATGCGTTGTCGGAACATGCTTTGCTCGGGCTGACCGGCGATCATCCGGAGAACCCGACGTTCTCGTTGCCGTGTCGCGAAGTGTTTGCCAGAGGGCAGCGCACGGTCAGCGTTTTCGGGCCAATGCTGGAGGCAGAGGCAGCTGAGCCGCATAAAGGGTTCTGGTCTTAGTTGATATGGATCGTTCCCACGCTCCTGCGTGGGGACGCATCCGCTGACGCTCTGCATCACTTTTACTTCGCCGGGATGACATCCACACATTCCCCAGCGGAATGCCCCCCATGAAATCATTGGATTTTTCTTCTCCACGCTCACCGCGTAGCGTGTCGCAAAGACAAGGAGAATCGCCATGACTCAACCCGCCACTGACGCCGCCGGCAAATTCGACACCTCCCGCGCCAATGAATATGCCCGGCAAAGCCGCATTGCCCTGGCTGGCTACGATGCCTGTCACGACCTGTCGGCCTGCATGCTCGCCGCCAGCCTTGGGCAGTCGCGTCCGGCAAACGTGCTGGTGGTGGGCGCGGGGGGCACCGCGCAGGAAATCATCGCCATGGCCGCGCTGGAGCCGGATTGGCACTTCACTGCGGTCGATCCTTCAGGGCCAATGCTCGATGCTGCGACCGAACATCTGCTCGCCAATGATCTATTGCACAGGGTCCAGATACATCTCGGTCATGTCGAAGATTTGCCGGCCGACGCATCTTTCGACGCCGCCACCCTGATCGGTGTACTCCATCACCTGGGCGGTGACGAGGCCAAGCAACAAATACTGCGCTCCATTCAGGCCCGCCTCAAACCCGGCGCGCCATTGATCGTGGCTGGCAATCATTACGCTTACGCCAGTCAGCCGTTGCTGCTGCAAGCCTGGAGCCAGCGCTGGCGACAGCAGGGCGCAACCGCTGACGAGGTGCAGGCGAAACTCGGTAAGATTTTGCAGGGCGCTGATCCGCCGCACTCGGAGGCGGCGGTGCAGGCCTTGTTACATGGTGCCGGATTCGGCGATGCAACACGGTTTTTCAGCAGTTTGTTCTGGAGCGCCTGGCTGACGTGCAAGCTCAGCCAGGCGACCCGATTTGCCTAAGCCTCCGTCCAGTCCAGCGCAGCCGTCTCGCGCCACTTCACCTCCGTAATTCCATAACGCTCGGCCTGGGGTTTGGAAACCACTTTCAACGGTGGTTTACCCGGTTTCGGAATCGGCGCAATACCGGCGTCACAGCTCGCCCAATGCCAAGCGTCGGCGTTGCGCATACTCTTGGCGCGGATGACGAATGATTTTGGCTGGTTGTGATGTTTGTATTCGATGACGAAAATATCGGTGCTACGCATGAGTTCCTCCTTACGCTCATACGTAAATGATTTTGTCCGACAAGAAAAATTCAAAGGATTTTCTGGCCGGATGATCAGCGTCACTCAGCGCTCTAAAACGCGGTTCTTCATGAAGCCGCGCAGGTTCATCAGGAACAGGCAGAGCTGCAGAACGATCAGCGCGTAAGCCCCGGCATGGACGCCCCAGATCACCCACAGCAAATTGCTCAGACTGAAACAAACGAAACCGCTCATGCGCCGTTGCGGTCGTTGAGAACCGATCAGCCACGCGGCCAGAACGGTGACCAGCATCGCCGGCCATTGCACCCAATCCAGATATGCCAACGCTCTGTCCTCTGCACAGATTTGTTTGATGCAGAAAGGGTACACAGCAACCGAAGGATGGTCACCGCCCGCACGGCTCTGCGTAGCAATGGCGGTGAAAAAGGTTTCGCCCGGCAGAAGCCGGGCGAAGATTTCAGGCGCGCAATCAGTAATCCCAAATCGCAGGTATCCAACGGAAAGCAGCACCATTGATCGCGACCCTACCCACCGAAGGGAAGGCCAGATGCGTGGCGACGAACAGCTCGCCGCTGGCGGCGGCTTCCTTGAGCATGCGCACGCGCACTTCCACCGATTTGGCCGGATCGTGTTCGAAACCGTTGTGCCAGTCGGGGTGATCGAACGCCACCGGGAACAATGCGTCACCGGCAAAGGTCAGGCGCTCGCCACCGGAGTTGACGTAGACCACGCAGTGCCCTGGCGTATGACCACCGGTGAGTTTTGCAACTACGCCAGGTGCAACCTGACATTCGTCTTCGAAGATGTGCAACTTGCTTTCATAGTGGTCGATGAACGCGTTGGCGGTGCTGCGCAGGACGTCTGGTACTGGTGCGGGCATGTCGGTGCTGGTGAAGTCTGGCGTGGACCAGAAATTCACTTCGGCCGCGGTGACGTGGATGCGCACGTCGTGACGCAGACGGCTCTTCACCGAGTCGACCAGCAGGCCGCCGATATGGTCCATGTGCATGTGCGTGATGACGATATCAGTGATGTCGGCGAGATCCACCCCGGCAGCGGCCAGGCGCTTGGGGAACTGCCCGGCACGCGGGAAACCGGGGAATTGGCCACCGAGGCCGGCGTCGACGAGGATGACTTGTTCGCCGCTACGCACCACCAGCACGTTGAGCGCCCAGTCGAAGGCGTCAGGGCCCAGATACATTTCCTTGAACCAGGCGGCACGGTCGGCGGGGTCGGCATTGGTTGACATGGTCTGGGTCGGCAACGGCAACACGCCGTCGCTGATCACCATCACGTCAATGTCGCCCAGGCGCAGGGCGTAGCGCGACGGCACCAGTTCTTCGCTTTGCGTTTGCAGGGCCACCGCGCGGTTGGCGGTGAAGGAATCCAGATGCAGGGTCATGGTGTTCTCCTTGTTTTCAGGGCTAAAGCGGAGGTGAAATCAGGCTACAGGGATCAGCGGATCGGCGGCCGCGAGGGCAGCGCGACGATCTGCGGCGGGCGGGTAGATCCACACCGTGTTGATCTGCGTCTTCAGCTCTTTGGCTTCGGCCTTCACCAGCTTCAGCTGACGATCCCAGCCTTCGGTGTATACCGCGCCCCAGGCGCCCAGATCCAGGCAAGTCACGTACTTGGGCTGGCGATACATTGTCGGAGCGACGCCGAGGAGATCGGCGGCGGCGTTGTTGCCGGCGTAGCGACCCAGGCTGATCGCGTGCTGGCAAGACATCGCAGCATAGTTGCCGAAGTCGTCTGTGGCGGCGCGAGCGACATCACCAGCGGCAAAGACGTGATCGATGCCGTGCACCTTGAGGTTGCCATCGACGTGCAGGCGGCCCTGGCCATCGCGTTCGGCGTCGAGTTGTTCGGTGAGCGGGCTGGCGCGGAAACCTACGGTCCAGATCACGGTCTGGCTTTCGATGTGGCGGCCATCGGCGAGGGTGACGCCATTGGCATCCACAGCGGCAACGCTGGCATCGACGATCCATTCGATACCCAGGTCATTGGACGCCTCGATGATCGACGGGCGAATGCCATCACCCATGGTCGCGGCGATGTCCTTGCTGCGATCGACAATGATCACGCGCAGGTCTTGATCCTCACCGAGGATCGCACGCAGGCGCGCCGGCATTCCCGTCGCAGTTTCAATCCCGGTGAAACCGCCACCCGCGACCACCACGGTGTTGCGCGCAACGCTGGGCGGTTGGTTGCCGAGGGCGATGAGATGACGTTCCAGACGCGCCGAGGATTCGATCTGATCGACATCGAACGCATGCTCCTTGAGGCCAGGCACCGGAGGCCGAGCGAGCTGGCTGCCGCTGGCGAGAACCAGCCGATCGTAGGCCAGTTCACCCGGACGCCCGGCCTCGTCGCGGTAGCCGACTCGGCGCGCCCGGGCGTCGATGCTTTCAGCGGTGCCTTTGACGAAGCGCACACCCACCGCATCGAACAGCGCGTCGAGCGGCGCGTACATGCTGTGCACGTCCGGCTCGTAGAAGCGCGGGCGAATACGCAATTCGGCTTGCGGGGCGAGCAGCGTGATCTCGACATCCTGACGGGCATGCATATCCAGCAAACGCGCAGCGCTCAGCGCACTCCACAGCCCGCCGAACCCTGCACCGATCACCAATAATTGCTGTTTCATAATGTGCTCCCTGACGCTGATGGATGGATGACACCCGAGTCCGATGCGGACTCTGGCGTGACGATCACTGGCCGCCGTAACTGCTTGCCGTACTGCCTGGCGCTCAATCGCCCGCTGTGTAGAGCCATGCTAGGGCGGGGAGGCTGCGAGCGCAGTTGTCCATCGGTGTGCGTGGGCTACGCATGGGTGGAAGGGGGGTATACGAAGGTATGGGGGCGAGGTGGGAATACCGGGCGAGGTGTTGTTCGAAACGAACATCGCCGCGATCGGCGAAGTCCTTTCGGGTTATGCCTTTTTCGGAGCTGGTGAGAATCAAGGAATCGATCAACCGCGCGGTGCAGAACAACATTCGCAGCTTTCTGGTCAGCTTGGACAGCGCCCACCTGGCTCGCTGAAATGGGCGACGCAGCGCAGGTGCCAGCACGCCTGCGCGGCCGATGCCGTTGTTCAGTCTGTGGGCACTACGTTATCCAACGCTTTGTTGACGGCCAATTCTCCTAGCATGACCACCTGCGCGATGCCCAACAGGGTATTGCGTCGTGAACCCTCCAGCATTCCGGCGAAATCGCTGAGCATCACCGTGGCGGAAGCCAGGGATTCGCAAGCGTTGACCAACAGTGATTCTGTGTCGGACTCAGGATTGACCATAAACAACGTGTTGGGACTGTAGGGCGTGGCGTTGATCTTGGCCGGCGCGAGGTAATGGTCGAGCGCGCGCTCGGCGGCGTCGTGAAGTTTTTTTGAATGGAAGGATTCATAAGGCGATACCGATTCGGTGACCGGCGGATGGGAGGGTGTCTGTGACATCAGCTGAAACTCCGATGAGCGCCGCTTGAGCGTCTGGGTATGAGGACGACGCGCCACGGCTGTGGCGCGTCCGCTGGCAGTGAGGGGAGCACGCCCCCTCATGCCTCGATGGCCGGCTAGTTCGACACGCGTCGGCTGTCGAGCACGCGATTGACGATGAGCTCACTCAACATGATCACCTGCTGCAACATCAGCAGCGATCGACGCTGTGGATGGTCAATCACGCCGCCGATTTCGCGGGCCATGTCATTGGCGGCTGCCAGCGATTCACAGGCTTCGACGAGCAACGTTTCCTCATCCACCGTCGGGTCAATGAGAAAGATCCTGCCTGGCTGGCGCTTGGGAATGGTGGTTTTGAGCGTCTGAGGGTCGAGGTAAAAGTTGATGGCGCGAGCAGCCGCATCTTTTATCCGCTGAGGTTCCAGAGCAGGGTCGTACGGGATTGAATCCGCTTCCGGCGGGTTTGGGGTTACTTTGAACATTGATGAAGCTCCTAACACATTTAAGGGAGGCTTCACCCTTTCGCTACCAAACGAAGGGTGGCGGCCATGCACAGGTTGGTAGACCGGGTGTTAGGATCCGGCGCGCCCTAGGACGCCCTATACATGGCCACCGCAAATCCGAGACAGAAATCTCGACGGCAGATCTGTATATCTAACACTGCGGGCTACCAAACCCGATCACCTATTTCAGTGACCGACAAACGATAGGACCCGCAGCCTAGACGCACAAGCCGGCGGATTCTGAAGTACCCGTAGGCAGCGGCGCAAGGCGTTGTAGGCTTTTTGGAGGAGAAATCGGTGTAATTTAAACGTGCTTGCCAAGTCGTGTTTATGCGCTGTACGTGCCTGCTCATCTCACCTTTTCAGAATATCGGAGACCCGAATCTGTTTAGGCCGATCTCAAGGCCGTTGCGCCGTGGGGCGGAGAGTTTCAAGCAAGTCGCGTCGTAGACGGGCTTTTTGGCTCTTCCACTGTTGGCCGTAGATCAGCAGAAAAACGCCTCGGCTGGCAGGTGAAAAAATTACTTGTCAACACTGGGATCACAAATGACATAGCGCTTAGTCTGCTTTGAAAACGAACTCAAAACCGATTCCCATTTTTCTCAGGAGCTCGGCCACGCGCTCGAAGAACAATTCCCCCTGCTCCGAAACCTCGTACTTGCCGTAAACACGGATTACAAGTGACTTGCCGAGTGCAGCGGGAATCTTGTTATAGATCTCACCGCTTTCGATGAAAGCGATGTAGCCGTTTATCTTCCGTTGTAGCGCGAGCAGGTGCTCGGCTTGTAGGGTCTTATTGCCCCATTCTAGGTGGTCAGCGATGCCCAGGATGATGGCGCCACTGTCCGATTTGGGGATTCCCCACATATCGATAATGTTCGGGTCTGTTAAGGACACTGCGGATCCTTGGCCTCCAGCCGGTTTGTTCAATCCCTCTGAGGGAACCGAGCTACAGCTCTGTGGCTTGCCGCCCTTTGCTTTGCTTTAGCTCTACTAGCTCACACGCCTAGTGTCGAACAGCAAAGTCGTCCTTAAGCACAAATTCCATTCCGATGCCTACGCCTTTGAGTACCTCGGTCACGCGGTCGACAAAGGTTTCACCTTGCTCAGGTAGCTCATATAAACCATTGATGCGAATTTTCGGATTCTTGCCCTTGGCTGGCGGATAGCTTTCCAGCAGTTCGCCGCTCTCGATGAAGGCGATGTAGGTATTGATCTTCTCCTGTAGCAACAACAGGTGTTCACCCTGTTGGGCTTTGTCGCCCCATTCCAAGTGATCAGTGATGACGAGTACGACATTGTCGGGTTCCCACTCGGGTACTGCGATGATGTCGACGACTTTGGTTTCGGTGATGGACATGTCTGCTCCCTCAGAGGGTCGGGTCAGGTCGAATGATGTCGACTCTGGTAGGTGGGATTCGGGTGCCTCCGGTGAAGCCGGGTTTACCTTTGCCGACGACGGTTGCGCCGGTCTTTTCTATTTCTGGAAAGCCCAATTTCTGATTGCGCGTCAGTGGCGCTGTTTCCGAAGATTTGCATTCGACGCAGGAGATGTTGCCGTCCGCATCGCGGCCCATCATATCAATGCGCGTGCGTACACCGCTGTCGGTTTTGACGGTGACCTCACGAGCGGCTTCAGGTTTGATCTTACTGAATTCGTCAAAGGACGCTTCTTCGAACGCTTTGCCCTTTTGCTTATTCTTCTCTAGCTGCGTGCTGAGCACGATGTAGATGGGCTCAATCCCCGCATCCTCCGGAACCAGATGATCGCATCCTGGAACTCAGGTGGGTGCGCGGGGTTGGCCAGCAGCGTGTCCGACTGAGGTGTCGGCGGATAGACCCAGACGGGAGGTAGCTGAGGGGCACCTTCCAGCGCTGGGATCCCCAGCACTCCATCGGAGCTTGCTCCGGGTGTCCAGGTCAGACCGATGCCGTCGCCGATGTCGGCGATGAATTTTTCGCCGTCTTTCTGCGCTTTGATGACCGGTACATTTTCCCAGTCCTTCTTGCCTCCGGTGTAAAAGCCGTAGGCGTTGACGGAGCCGTCCGGCAACGTTTTTACGTTGACACGAACACGCGTTCGGCCGGTTTCAAGCGTGGCGTATTGCTCGTCCTTATAGAAGGCACTGTCCGGGGCGATGCTGGTGTTGGGCATCAATAGCGCGACGGTGCCCACGGCAGCGCCTGCTGCCATGGCGCCTGCGCCGTCGAGTAAGCCTAGCGCGAGTGAGCCGCCCAGCCGTTGGGCAACGGCACTGCCAGTTGCGGAGCCGCCGACAAACTGGAGGGACGTGCCTTCGGCGGTAATCGCTGCGCCAGTGGCCAAAACGGCCCATAGCCCGTAGTCCGCCAGTTTTTCAACGGGGACGAACCCTGTCGGGTTGCTGTGGTTGATTTCGCCGTCGGGCAGGTTACAGCTTTTGGCGAAGACGCAGCCCTTGAGGTCGGGTTTCGCGTCTGGCGCTGGCGGGAGTTCTTTGTATTGCGCCCAGTGCTGGGCGTTTAGGTCGACCGGTTCGACGCCGGTGTTGCGGTAACCCTTGGGTGGGTTGGGGACGTAGCCGCTCAATCCTTGGTTCCTTGTTCTGGTCCTTTTTGAACGGGGTGGAGGGTGACAGGCGGAGTTTGCAGTGGCAATTAGTGGCGCTTTGATTCTAGATTCTGAGGCGCCTCTCATTTCCGTGTGATCAAGTCAGCGCTTAAGGAAATGGGGTAGCTCAACTACCTCCGTAATCTCTGGAGCTTCCCCTCGCTCCCAGCCCTCTCCTCGAGGAGAGGGAGCCGACCGTGTTGTCTTCTGTCAGAAATCGGCCTGATCGACCGAGTCGATAGGGGGCGATAAATCCAGGCGACACGCAATTCAATGCGATCAGGGCCTTATCAAGTGTTTTCAGATTTACGCGGTGCAAACTCAACCCAGGCAAGTAGCTCGTCCGCCGCAAAGGGTTTACGCAGGCAGGCAACGACATCGGCTTCTCGAAACTTGGCGCAAAGCAAACCACTCTGATCCGCCGACACAAAAATCACCGGCATCCGCCAGCCTCGCGCCCGCAGTGCATCCAGCATCTGCAAACCACCCATGCCCGGCATCTGAATATCGGAGATCAAACAATCAGTCTGCACCGGCCCGTCCGAGTCAAGGTAGTCCGCCGGCGCCGCATAGCAGAACACCTGATACCCCGACGCCCGCAGCAGGCTGCTCAGCGATGTGCGCATTGCCTCGTCGTCGTCCACTACCGCAATGACATGCGTCTTGTGCATAACGCTCCCGGGCCGGGCGGCCGAGCTGGTGACTCCTGTCGTTCTTGCACCATACGCTGATGGCCAGCGGGCAAAACTATACGTAGGTATAGCGGTTCAGCCATCGCGGCTGAAGCGACTGCGGTAGTCGCGCGGGGAGATCGACAGGTGGCGCTGGAAGCAGGCGCGCAGGCGTTCTTCATCGTTGAAGCCGCAGATGCGGGCGATTCGTTCGATTTTGTGCGGGGAGTTTTCCAGTAGGCGTTTGGCCGCTTCGAGTCGGAACAGCTCGAGCGCTTTCGACGGTGTGCGCCCGGTGCGCGCTTTATAGACCCGCGTGAAGTTGCGCAGGCTCATTGCGGCTTGCTCGGCGAGGCGCTCCACCGTCAGATTCGGATCGCCGAGGCGCTCCATGAGCCAAAGGTGCAGATCATCGAACATTGCAGCGTCCTGCGCCTGCGATTGCAGCAGCGTGCTGTATTGCGCCTGGCCGCCGGGGCGTTTGATGTACACCACCAATTCCCGCGCGACTTGCAACGTCACTTCACGGCCGCAATCGGCCTCGACCAGCGCCAGCGCCAGATCGATCCCGGCGGTGACTCCGGCCGAGGTCCAGACCTTGCCTTGCTGAATGAAGATCGCGTCGGCATCTACCTCGACCGCTGGAAAGCGATCGCGCAAAGCGTCGCACATCGCCCAGTGAGTGGCAGCGCGGCGGGCGTCGAGCAATCCGGCCTGAGCCAGCAGAAACGCACCACTGCACACCGAGACCACGCGGCGGGCGAGGTGAGCATGGTCCTGCAGCCAGTCGCTCAGTTCGCGGTGCTTCTCAAGGGTCTGGCAGATGTCAGGGGCGCCGGGCACGACCAGCGTGTCCAGCGCGGCGGTGTCGAGCGTGGTTAACGCTTGGGTGTCGATGGACAGCCCTTCGACGGTCTGGATCAAGCCACCGTTGAGGCTGGCGGTGTGCAGTTGATATCCAGACTGCCCGCGCTCGGCCATGGCTTTGCTCGCGGCCCAGAACACGGTTTGCGCACCGCTGAGATCGAGCAGGCTCAGGCGTGGGTAGGCGATGAACACCACGTCGCGCGGAGCCGTTGTAAAAGCGGGATGAGTGGACATCGCGGGCCTGCCTGTTTGCACCGCTGGCGGCGGACTGCCTCAGCTTGGCCGATTTTCAGTGGTTTCTGGCCGGCCGGCAATGGCGCTGACTGTTAGCCTGATTGCTGACCGTCCGGCAGGTGTCTGGCTGCGGTGGCCATCCTGAACTAGATTTATTGACCAGCCCAACGCGTGCTGCGATCTCGCCGAGGAGACACAATGACCTTGTGGTCGCATTCCAGCCCTGCGCAAAATCCCGGCGTGCTCGGCGAGCCAGTGGTGTACGTGGTCGATGACGATGCCTCGATGCGCCAGGCGCTCGACAGCTTGCTGCGCTCGATCGGCCTCCAGGTGCAAACCTTCGACAGCGCCGGAGATTTTCTCGCGCAAGCGCAACGTGAGGTACCCGGTTGCCTGGTGCTCGACGTGCGCCTGCGCGGCGAAAGTGGCCTGACGTTTCAGGAACAGATGGAAAAAAACGGCTTGCGCATCCCCGTGGTGTTCATGACCGGCCACGGCGACATCGCCATGAGCGTCAAGGCGATGAAGGCCGGCGCGGTGGATTTTCTGGCCAAGCCGTTCCGTGATCAGGACATGCTCGACGCCGTGGCCAGTGCGTTGGCTCGCGACCGTGCGCGGCTGGCAGCCGAACACTCCGGCGCCGTTTTGTGTCGGGCTTACCAAACCCTGACCGCACGTGAGCGCGAAGTGCTCGGCTTCGTCATTGCCGGGCTGATGAACAAACAGATTGCCGGACAGCTCAACCTCAGCGAGGTCACGGTCAAGGTCCACCGTGGCCAGGTCATGCGCAAAATGGCCGCACGTTCAGTGGCCGATCTGGTGCGTATCGCAGAAGCGCTGGGCATCGAGCCTGTCCAGCGCAACCCCTGAGCGCTGGCGACGTGCAACTCACCGTGCGGCAAAAAACCTGAGCAGTGTTGACGCAGATGGCCAGCAGAAAACAGATTTTGTGGGACGACGGCGAGCGGATGCTGTCCCGTGAGCGCGGTTCGAATGATGGCAGCCTACTGGCGGTGCGTCCGGCGATGGGCCAGCCATTGCCGAGCACCCTGGAGCGTCTGGCGCATGAATACAGCCTCAGGGACGACCTCAATCCTGCCTGGGCGTTGCAGCCGACAGCTTTCGAGCGTACGGGCACCCGAGTTCGTCTGCTGTTCGACGATCCGGGCGGCGAGCCGTTGTCGCGGTTGCTGGTCGCCCCGCTGGATATCGAAACCTGTCTGGAATTGGCCACGAACATCGCCAAGGCACTGGGCCATATGCATCAGCGTGGTCTGGTGCACAAAGACCTGAAACCGCAGCATGTTTTTGTCCATTGTCATGATGGGCAGGCGCGGCTGACCGGCTTCGGCCTGGCCACGCGCTTGCCACGGGAGCGGCAAGCGCCCACGCCACCGGAATCTATCGCCGGGACGCTGGCCTACATGGCGCCGGAACAAACCGGGCGGATGAATCGTTCGATCGATTCGCGTAGTGATCTGTATGCCTTTGGCGTGACGCTTTACCAGATGCTCACCGGCTCGCTGCCGTTCAGTGCAAATGACCCGACGGAGTGGGTGCATTGCCATATCGCGCGGCTGCCAATGCCCGTGTGTGAACGGGTGGCGACGGTGCCGCCGATGTTCTCGCGACTGGTCATGAAACTGCTGGCGAAAACGGCCGAGGAACGCTATCAGAGCGCAGCCGGTGTCGAGCATGACTTGCGCCGTTGCCTCGATGACTGGCGCCGTATGCGGCAGATCGAGACGTTCACGTTGAACGAGCAGGGCGCCTGCGAGCGCTTGCTGATTCCGGAAAAACTCTACGGCCGCGAACACGAAGTGCAAACGTTGATCGATGCCTTCGCCAATGTGGTGCAGACAGGCGCGCCGACACTGGTGCTGGTATCCGGCTATTCCGGCATCGGCAAATCGTCGGTGGTCAGTGAACTGCACAAGGTGCTGGTGCCGTCGCGTGGCTTGTTCGCCGCCGGCAAGTTCGACCAGTACCAGCGCGACGTGCCTTATTCGACCCTGGTTCAGGCCTTTCAGGGGCTGGTGCGGACGCTATTGGGCAAGCGCACCGACGTACTGGCGGGCTGGCGCGAAGCACTGTTGCGGGCACTGGAAGCGAATGCGCGGTTGATCACCGATCTGATCCCCGAACTCAAGCTGATCATCGGCGAGCCGCCGCCCGTGCCTGAGTTGGAGCCGCAACAGGCGCAGCAGCGGTTCCTTCAGGTCTTGCAGCGTTTTATCGGCGTGTTCGCTCAGGCCGAGCATCCGTTGGCGCTGTTCCTTGACGACCTGCAATGGCTCGACGCGGCCACCCTTGATCTGCTCGAAGATATGCTCAGTCGCGCAGAGACCCCTCATCTGCTGCTGGTCGGTGCTTATCGCGACAACGAGGTAGATGGCGATCACCCACTCAGCCGCACACTCAAGACCCTGCATCACGCCGACGTACACATTGACGAAATTCGTCTGGCGCCACTGTCTGGCGCGCACATCGAACAACTGATCAGCGAGTCACTGCGCTGCCCGCCGGCGAGCATTGTCGCGCTGGCGCGGCTGGTACTGGACAAGACCGCTGGCAATCCGTTCTTCGTCATCCAGTTTCTGCACGCCCTGGCCGAGGAGAAGCTGCTGACATACGAGCCTGCGCGCCAGCGCTGGCGGTGGGATGTGCACCTGATCAACGGCAAGGGCTACACCGACAATGTCGTCGATTTGATGGTCGGCAAACTGGCGCGGCTACCCCAGGAAACCCGCCAGGCGCTGCAACAACTGGCCTGCCTGGGCAACGTCGCGCGTCTCGACACGCTGGCCACAGTCCTTGATGTGCCGGTGCCTCACGTTCACTCCGCATTGTCGCCGGCGGTGCGGCTGGAGTTGGTCGAGCGTCAGGACGGTGCCTACAGGTTTGTGCATGATCGCATCCATGAGGCGGCGTATTCGCTGATCGCGGAAACCGAACGGGCGCAAATGCACCTGCGCATCGGCCGGCTGCTGGCACTGCAAACCCAGGGTGAGCGGCGCGAGGAGGCGATCTTCGAGATTGTCGGCCAGCTCAATCGCGGTGCGCATCTGATCAGCCTGCGTGCCGAGCGCGAGCAGCTGGCCGAGTTCAACCTGCTCGCCGGCCAGCGAGCGAAGGCCTCGACCGCTTATACCTCAGCACTGACCTATCTGGGCGCCGGCGCAGAACTGTTGGGCGAGCACGGTTATGACAGTCGGCATGAACTGGGTTTCGCTCTGGAGCTGAACCGTGCCGAGTGCGAATTTCTCACCGGCCAACTGCAGCTTGCCGACTCGCGCCTGGCGACGTTGGCCGAGCGCGCCGTGACCACCGTCGAGCGCGCGGCGGTGGCGTGCATGCAGATGGATGTCTACTTGCTGCTCGATCGCAGTGACCGGGCGGTGACGGTGTGTCTGGCCTTTCTGCGTCAGGTCGGCATCGATTGGCCAGCGCGTCCGGACGATATTCAGGTGCGCGACGAATATCAGCAGGTCTGGACCAGGCTGCGCGGGCGCAGTATCGAGCAGATGATCGACTTGCCGCTGATGGAGGATCCTGCCGCGCGGGCCACCCTCGATGCGCTGGGCAAACTCTTCGCGCCGGCGGTGCAGTCGGATCTGAACCTCGCCAGCCTGACCATTTGCAAAGCGATCAGCCTGAGCCTGCAATATGGCAACTGCGACGCCTCCTGCCTGCTCTATGCCAACTTCGGGCGCGTGTCGGGGCCGCGTTTTGGCGACTATGCCGCTGGTTATCGATTTGGCCGTCTGGGCTGCGATCTGGTTGATCGGCGCGGGCTCACGCGTTATGAAGCGAGCACTTGGTTGTGCTTCTCGATCTTCGTGGTGCGCTGGATGCGGCCAGTGCGCGAGTGCCGCGAACTGTTGCGCCGTGCGCTCAACGCGGCCCATCGCAGCGGCGATCTGCCGTATGCAGCGTTCGCTGGAAACAGCCTGATTTCCGATCTGTTGTTTATCGGCGAGCCGCTGGCCGAGGTGCAGGCGCAAGCGGAATCAGGGCTGGTCTATGCACAAAAGGTCGGTTTCGGTCTGGTGGCGGATTTCATGCGCTGCCAGTTGACGCTGATCCGCATGCTGCGCGGGCAGACGCCGACGTTCGGCTGTTTCGACGATGAGGGGTTCGATGAAACAGCTGTCGAAGCGCATCTGGCCGGTTCGGCGGATCTGGCGCTGGCGCGCGGCAAGTACTGGGTACGCAAGTTGCAGGCGCGCTATCTGGCCGGGGATTACGCGGCGGCCGCTGAGTGCGCGGCCCAGGCGCAGGGACTTTTGTGGGTGGTTTCGGCGTTTTTCGAGGAGGCCGAATACCATTTCTACGCGGCTTTGACCTTGGCGGCCCACGGCGAAACTGACGCCGGTGCTTTGCAGCGTCTGGGTCAACATCATGAACAGTTGCAGACGTGGGCGCGCTTGTGTGCAGAGACCTTCGCCAGTCAGGTGGCGCTGGTCGGCGCGGAAATGGCGCGCGTCACCGGGCAGTTGCTCGAAGCCGAATTGCAGTACGAGCAAGCCATTCAATTGGCTCAGGACAATGGTTTGCTCCATATCCAAGCGCTGGCCAACGAACTGGCCGCACGGTTCTACAGCGCTCGCGGTCTGGCCAGGATATCCCGCGTCTACCTGCGCGACGCACGTTATGCCTATCTGCGTTGGGGGGCTGCTGGCAAGGTGCGGGAGCTGGAGCGACGTCATCGTTTTCTGCGTGCCGAAGAGGCGCAACCGAATCCGGTCACCACGCTCATTACGCCAGTTGAACATCTCGACCTGGCAACGGTGCTCAAGGTCTCTCAAGCAGTCTCCGGCGAGATCGTCCTGGACCGTTTGATCGAAACGGTGATGCGCACCGCGATCGAACAGGCCGGGGCCGAGCATGGCGTGCTTATTTTGTTGAACGCCGACGTTCCCTATGTCGCTGCGCGAACCCGTATCGGCGACGGTGCCACGCAGTTGTGCAACGCGCCGCTGCACACGGTGGCGCTGGCAGAGTCGGTGCTCTACCAGACGCTGCGCACCGGCGAAAACCTGTGCCTGGACGACGCGGTTGCCGATCCGCTGTTCGCCGCTGATCCATACGTTCAGCAACGAGGCGCGCGCTCGATCCTTTGCCTGGCATTGATGAATCAGGCGCGGGTCGCCGGGGCGCTGTATCTGGAAAACAACCTGTCCGCCGGGGTGTTCAGCCCGACGCGTCTCGCCGTGTTGCGCCTGGTGGCGTCGCAGGCAGCGATCTCGCTGGACAACGCGCGCCTGTACCGCGACCTCGCCGAGCGAGAAGCGAAGATCCGTCGGCTGGTCGACGCCAACATCATCGGCATCATCGTCTGGGGCGTGGAAGGGGAAATCATCGAGGCCAACGACGCGTTCCTGCGCATGGTCGGTTACACCCGTGATGAGTTGCTTTCGGGCAATGTCCATTGGCGTGACATGACCCCGCCGGCGATGCGCGCTAACAGCGATATTGCACTGGCAACGGCGATCCACACCGGCCGGGCCCAGCCATTCGAAAAGGAGTACATCCGCAAGGACGGCAGTCGGCTGCCGGTGATTGTCGGTCTGGCCGCCTTCGAAGCGAGTCAGCAACAGGGCCTGGCCTTTGTGCTGGATATCAGCGAACGCAAGCTGGCTGAAGAGCAAGTGCGCGAAGGCGAGCGTCGTTATCGTCAGGTGCAAACGGAACTGGCCCACGCCAATCGTGTGGCAACCATGGGCCAGTTAGCCGCATCGATTGCCCACGAAGTCAATCAGCCGATCGCCGCCACGGTGACCCATGCCAATGCCGCGTTGCGCTGGCTCGGTGCAAAGCCACCAAATATCAACGAAGTCGAGCAGGGCCTGCGGCATATCATTCTCGACGGCAACCGCGCCGCCGACGTACTCGGGCGCATCCGCGCGCTGATTCACAAAACGCCACCGCAGCGTCAGCCTGTCAGCCTCAATCTGCTGATTGAAGAAATGGTCGGTTTCAGCCGTGGCGAAGCGCTCAAGCACGGCGCCGAAGTCAGCGTTGAGCTGGCGGCAGATTTGCCTTTCGTAGTGGCGGACCGGGTCGAACTGCAACAGGTGCTGCTTAACCTGATCATCAACAGCCTCGAAGCCATGACGATCATGGCAGAGGGGCAGCGACGTCTGCTGATTCGCAGTGAGGCGCTGGGTGATAACGTGCACATCAGTGTCAGCGATTCAGGGCCGGGCTTTGCCTGCGAGCGGGCGGAGCAAGTGTTCACGGCGTTCTACACGACCAAATCCACCGGGCTGGGCATGGGCCTGTCGATTTGCCGCACGATCATTGAAGGACACGGCGGCAAATTGTGGGCCGAGCGCAATGAGCCGAGCGGGGCGCGGGTGGTGTTTGGCTTGCCGCGTTGTGAATGAACATGATCAACAGCCAGGCTACCCGGGCATTGAGCCCGGGTGTTTCTGTCGGTGAGTTCAGGCCACCGGAATAGGATTTTCCAGCAGCGACAGGTTGAATTGCTCGATCAACCCGTGCTCGTTCGCGCCCTGGTTGGCTCGCAGCGGCAAGACTCGATCAACCAGCACTTCGGTGGTGGCGGTTTCCAGCTTGATCAGGGTTTCCTCGATAAACTCGCCCAGCGGCATGGCGCGCTCGTCGCCGCTCTTGTGAATCAGGTCGGTATCAACCCAAGGCGGCGCGATTTCCAGGACCTTGACGCTGGTGTCGCGCAGCATGAAACGCTGCGACAGCGAGTAGGAATGGATAGCCGCTTTGGTCGCCGAATATAGCGCCGTGGTCGCCAGCGGCAGGTAGGCCAGTACCGAGCTGTTGTTGATGATGTAGCCCTCGGGCTGGCGCTTGAGGTGTTCGACGAACGCCGCGCTGACGCGTACCGGGCCGAGCAGGTTGGTCTGCAACAGACCGACGGCCTGTTCATCGTTGAAGTCGCCGGAACCCGCGTTGTCGAAGGGCATGATCCCGGCGTTGTTGATGATTACGTTCAACGACGGATGGCGGCGGATGACTTCGGCGGCGACGTCCTTGATCTGCTGCGCATCGTTGATGTCCAGCTGCACGGTGTCGATGCCCGGATTCGCTTGGGCAATCTCTGCCAGCAGGGTCTGGCGACGACCAGCGATGATGACCTTGTTGCCGCGCTGATGCAGGGCCTCGGCCAGTGCGCGGCCGATGCCGGAAGTGCCGCCGGTGATGAAGATCGTGTTGGCTTCAAGTTTCATGAGCTGCGTCCCGCGAGTGGATTGATTGGTATGCAAGCCATGATGGAGAAAACCTGCTCCGACCTGAATGACGTATGTGGTAGTGTTTCAGGACATTCAACAACGGAGCGCGACCATGCATCGAGTCGGCTATCTGCTCACGGAAGGTTTTCAGGTCATGGCGCTGGCGACCCAGTCGGTGTTCGAGTTCGCCAACATCGTCACCGGCAAAGCCGTGTACAAGGTGCAGAACTTTTCCCAGGCCGGCGGCATCGTCAGCTCCTCGCTGGGCTTGCACGTCGATACGTTGCCACTGACGCAGGCGGGGCTGGCCGACAGTTGGCTGGTGGCTGGCACGCTGACTCCGCTGACGCCGCCCGATGCTGACGTGCTGCAAAGCGTGCGCGGGCTCGCCGACGGCGCACGCCGCGTGGCCGGCATCTGCACCGGCTCGTTCGTACTGGCGCAGGCCGGAGTGCTGGATAACCGCCGCGTGACCACGCACTGGGCGTTCGCCCCGGCGCTGCGCAGGATGCATCCGTCGGTGAATGTCGAGGACGACCGCATCTTCATCATCGACGGCCCGGTGTGGACATCGGCGGGCATGACCGCTGGTGTCGACATGGCGCTGGGTATGGTCGAGAAGGATCTGGGCAGCGAAATCGCCCGCTCGGTCGCCCATCGACTGGTGATGCATCAGCGTAGGTCCGGAGGGCAGTCGCAACATTCGGAATTGCTGTCGCTGTCGCCCAAATCCGACCGCATTCAGAGTGCGCTGGATTACGCGCGCAAGCACCTCAATCGCCCGCTGAGCGTCGAAGAACTGGCCGAAGTGGTGCACTTGAGTCCGCGGCAATTCACCCGCGTTTTCACCGCCGAAACCGGCCAGTCACCAGCCAAGGCGATAGAGAGCCTGCGCCTGGAAGCGGCGCGTTTGCTGATCGAGCAAAGCAGTCACAGTCTGGATGTGGTCGCCAGAGAAACCGGGTTTCGTGACCGTCGGCATATGCGCGAGGTGTTCATGCGCGGCTTTGGCGTGCCGCCGCAGGCGGTACGGAGGGATTCGCGGCGGATGGTGTGAGGCTCGTGTTGGTTAATCAACGTCCCAATACCAAGGAGCGAGCCTGCTCGAGATGACGTCAGCTCATTCACCACTACATAAACAGAAAACCCTCAGCCCGTTTAAACAGTAACTCCAGCCTTAAGCAAACGGCTACAACGCCTTGCGCCATTCCCTACGACTACGCCAGAATCCGCCGGCTTGTGCGTCTAGGTCGCGGGTTCTATCGTCTGTCGGTCGCTGAAAAACAGTGATCGGGTTTGGTAGCCCGCCATAACTAGTCGCATCGCGCACCGTTCGCATACCTGCTTCAGGGCTCTGCTCAATGGTGGCCATGCGCAGGACACCTTCGGGTGTGCCGGTTCCTAGTTACCGGTCTACCAACCCGCGTATGGCCGCCACCTTCGTTTGGTAGCGAATGTGAAGGCTCCTTTTCTAACTAGGAGTTTCACCATGTTCAAAGTCACACCCGATAGGATCAAATAAAATGAGGGCGCGATTCGTAAATGTAGTCCTCACTTTGGCTGATTTGCACGAGAATTAGCAGTAGAGGGCGTTTTTCTGGTAAACCTCAATCACGTCCCCTTCTTCCATATCTAATAGTTCTGGTGTGTCCATTTTATTGATCGGCTGTCCATCTAATCTAAATTCCAGTGATTCAATAGCAGCACCACTCCTTTCGCAGTATGCGGACATGAGTTTTTTCAGGATAGTGGTTTTATTTATTTTAAATTGCATTGTTAAGCTAAATTGATCCGTTATCCTGATGTTAATTTCCCCGGCATCCGAGTCGATATTTGCCATACCTAACTCCTTTAGAAATTGAGTCACATTAAGTAGGGTCTTCTTTAGTCTATTTAAAGCAAAGTTATGCTTGACTCATGTGTCATCGTTAGGTCAGAGCATTGACTAATTAAATACTGCCTTTTCATCGTCGAGAACTGTCAGAGTTGACAGTTTGCTATTTTTTTTTGAGATATGGCGCTCTGCATATGGTGGCTTTTGGTATAAGCAGCCGTTACTAAAAGATGAGGGGCTGTCTCTTAGATGTATTTTGATCAATCATTTTATGCTAATGCTATGGGGTTGATGTGTTGGTCGCATTCTCTTGATATGGAAGGTTGTTTGGATTAACGGATTCGACCCATTATCGAGATCAAGTGGGTGCGATTAACTTGGCTCACTCACTTCTGCGAGTTGGCGGACGAACATGCGGTCTTGAATTGCAATTACCACCCCTGACCAAGGGGGAATTGCGATTCTGTTGACCGGCTATCGAGGTGGTGGCGATGTCCCGCGCTCACCAACGAAGAACCCCGCCACCACATCCCCTCAAACCTCAGCCTTCACCCCAACATTCACCGGCGCTTTGCGATACGTCAGCAAAACAATCCCGCTCACTACAATCACTCCACCCACGATCTGTCCCCTGCTGAGCATTTGATCCAGCACAATCCAGCCCATCAACAACGTCGCCAGTGGTTCGATATTCATCACCGGGGCGTTGCGCGGCATGTCCAACCTGGGCACGGAAATGAACAACACAATGAAGCCGGTCCCATAAAGCACCACAAGCGTGGCAAGGGCCAGCCAGCCGGTTGAAGTGGCGGGGAGGTTGAGTCCGCCGGGGAGGGCGCCGGTCAGGCCGGCCAGGTTGACGCTGCTGAACACGATGAAGATGGTCAGCAGGCTGCGCACCGAGCCGCGCACTTGCGACAGTTTGTGGTCGGTGATCCACAGCGCGCAGGCGAAGACGCTGGCGGCGCAGAAGGCGAGTGCGACGCCCAGTAGCCATTCCGGGCCGACGCTCGCGCTGTCTGACAGACGTCCGGGGACGTCCAGCACGAACACCAGCCCGACGAGAATCAAGCCCATCAACATCGCGGTGCGCGCGCTTGGTCGTGGGCCGCCCAGCGCCCAGGTCAGCAAGGCGAGCAGGATCGGAAATACGTTGGCCACCAGCAGCGCCAAAGCGACCGGCACCCGTGCGACAGCGGAGTACAGACACAGGCTCTGCGCAGTAATCAGCAGGCCCAACAACAGTTGCCAACGCCACGCGCCCGCCGGCAGGCGCAGGCTTTGCCGCTGCCACAGGACGAGAATAGCCAGCACCAGCAAGGTCCCGCCCGAGCGCATCAGAATCGCCAGCAACACGCCCGCGCCATCATCAAAAGCCACCCGTGCCGCGACGTGGTTGCCGGCGAACGCACAACCCATGCACAACAGAATGATCACGGCGAGATAACGGGGGAAGGGCGGCGGTACGGTTGGCGCAAACTCAGGACGGGACATGGCAGATCTCAAAAATGATAGCCACTCGGGGTGGCTCAGGTTTTTATTATGTTGTCGTACAACTGCCAAGTTTGTACCGTAATCAAGTAGAGGCGCAAGCTTGAAAGACTTTATAAACCGCTTGGGCGTGGTGCTACTTCGGATTTAGAGGTCGTATGACTTGCCTTTTAAGCCCGAGCATCGAAAAGAGCGGCCCACCCATCCTCTCGAGCCTGACCGACCAGGAAATCCACAAAAGCCCGGGTTTTGGCTGGTAACAGTTTCTGGCTGGAAAAGTACAAATAGATCTGTCCCGCATCGACATGCCAGCCCGGCAAAACCCTTTCCAGCGTGCCGTCCTGCAGATAAGGCAGCACATCCGGAACCGCCAACAGCGCAACCCCCAACCCCAGTCGGGCGCACTGACACAGCGCTTGCGGGTCGTTGACCAAAAGGCGCGGCGCCAACTCCAGCGGTGCCCGTTGCCCGTCGGGGCCTTGCAGCATCCAGCTGCGTACCTTGCCGGTCTGTACCGAGCGCATGGCCAGATGATCCAGCGTCGCCAGCTCTTCGATGTGCCGGATGCGCTTGTGTGCCGAGAGGTATTCCTTCGATGCCACCAGAATCAGATGCGCCGGGGCGATGGCTCTGGCGACCACACCTTGCGAGAGTTCGATGCCGCCGCCGATAGCCGCATCAAACCCGTCCGCGATGAGATCGACCTGGCGATTGTCGACGTGCCATTCAGGGGTCACGGCGGGGTATTGCTTGAGAAACTCGGGCATCAGCGGCAACAGAAAATCCCTGGCGAAACCGGGTGCTGCGCTCAGACGCAAAAGCCCTGAAGGCTCTCCGGCATTGCCGGCCACGTCGGCGATCGCCGCTTGAACACTTTCCAGTCCCGAACCGACGTTGGCCAGAAAGCGGTCTCCCGCTTCGGTCAGCGTGAGTTTGCGCGTGCTGCGCTGAAACAAGCGTACGCCGAGGTTGGCCTCCAGTTGCGCGACATTGCGACTGACCGCCGCGGGAGTCAGGCCCAGGCGCCGCGCGGCGGCAGAGAAGCTTCCCGCCTCGGCGCTGCGCACGAATGAGAGCAAATTGCCTAAGGTTTCCATCTGCGCACCTTCAACGAATGATTGAAAGTGATTCTAGGTGGCTTCCACTACTGGTGGAAGATCAAAAGGCGTCTCATAGCCTCATCAACTCCAACCACCCAGAGGCTCGACCATGAACACTTCTACGCTTCCACTGACCGGCAAAATCGCCATCGTGACCGGAGGCTCACGCAGCATCGGCGCAGCAATCGCCAAGCGGCTCGCGGCAGATGGCGCCACCGTCGCTATCACCTACAACGCATCGCCAGATCGCGCCGAAGCGGTGGTGCAGGAAATCGTTGCGGCGGGCGGCCAGGCTGTGGCGCTGGCGGCCGATGCGGGCAATCCCGAGGCTGTACGTGCAGCGATTGCCGAGGTTGCACAGCGTTTTGGCAAGATCGACATTCTGGTGAACAACGCTGGTATCAGCCTGCTCGGTGCCCCGGAGGACATCGCCTTTGAGGACTTTCAACGCATCCTTGCGGTGAACGTGACCGGCGTCTTCGTCGCCACTCAGCAAGCGCTCAAACACATGGGGCAGGGCGGTCGCATCATTCACATCGGCAGCTCGATGGTGCAATACGCTGCGTTCGCTACAGCCTCCGTCTACACCCTGAGCAAAGGTGCGCTGACCGGTTTCAGTCGTGGACTGGTGCGGGATCTGGGGCCGCGCGGCATCACTGTGAACACCGTTCATCCCGGCCCGACCGACAGCGACATGAACCCGGCCGACGGGCCTATTGCGGACTTCCTACGCCCGAACATCGCCATGGGGCGGTACGGCGAGGGCAAGGATGTCGCCAGTGCGGTGGCGTACCTGGCCAGTGCGGACGCCGGGTTTGTCACCGGCGCAGAATTAATCGTCGACGGCGGCTTCACAGCGTAAGGAGAGCATCATGACTATCAGCATCATTGGTACAGGCTCCATCGGCACCGCCATCGCTCGGTTGCTCGTCAACGCAGGCCTGCCGGTCAGTCTGGCCAACAGCCGTGGGCCGCAGAGCCTTGGCGGTTTGGTCGACGAATTGGGTCCACTCGCACAAGCGGTGACCGCTCAGCAAGCCAGTCAGGCGGACATTGTTTTTCTGGCGGTGAACTGGTCGAAGATCCCCGACGCGGTACGCGATCTCGGGCCTTGGGATGGACGTATCGTGATCGACGCCAACAACCCGATCGAGGCGCCACTGTTCAAACCGTTCGATCTGGGCGGCCAGCCGTCTTCGCAAGTGGTGGCGCAGATGCTGCCCGGTGCGCACGTGGTCAAGGCCTTCAACCATTTGCTCGCGGCTCTGCTGAGCGATCCCTCCGCCGAGGGCGGCAAGCGGGTGCTGTTTTATTCCGGTGAAGATGCCGCGAGCAAAACCAAAGTTGCAGAGCTGATTACTCAACTGGGTTTTTACGGCATCGACCTGGGCGGTGTGCAGCAGGGAATGCTTGCACAGTTCCCGGGCGGACCGCTGCCAGCCTTGAACCTGGTCAAACATGGTTGACCGCTGAGCCCGGGCAACCGGGCTTCACATACCATTCGAGGTATCCAAATGTCTTCGCCACACGCTGAAACGTAGCAGGCGATTTGCTGCTGTAATACAAGCCCGCTCAGGCGTGTCACGCACAAGCGCATATACTCGCTGAGGCGCTTTCGCTGCGAACTCCCAAAGAGACCTGTCAGGGCAGACGATGATCGACAGAACGGACCCCCCAAATGAATCGGCCAGCGACGAGACGCTGGGTGCCACGCAGCCCGTAACTGCGCTGAATTTGCGTTGGCTGATTCTCTCCCTGGTACTGCTGTCTGTTCTGGCGACGTTGGGCAACAGCCTTGTCACGGCCTACCGCGTGCAGCGCGATGCCTTGGTTGATCATGCGCTGCAGTCGAACAGCGCCTATGCAGCTAAGGTCGCTTCGAGTCTCGCTGAATTCATTCATTCAGCACAGAACCATCTGCGGTACAGCGCCAGTGAACTGGGCAAGGCCTGGGGTGACCCCAGCGTCATGCGCGCCGAAGCGCTGCGCCTGCAAAAACAGGATGCCGATTTCAACTCGATTGCCATAATCGATAGCACTGCAAAGGTGCTGGAGGCTTACCCGGATACCCTGCAAATCAACGGTTCAACGCTGCGTTCGGATGCCATTCTCAAAGCCATCGATGCGAAGCGGCCCTTCATCAGCTCCGCGTATACGTCTGCCGCCGGCAATCTCGTCGTATTTATCTCCGAACCCGTTTACGACTCTGCTGAGCGTTACGTGGGCATCATCGGCGGCTCGGTTTATCTGCGCGAAGACAACGCGCTGCACACCCTGATCAGCCGCCATTTTCACCACGAAGGCACCTTTGCTTTTGTAGCGGATCAGGATCGCCAACTGCTTTTTCACCCTGAGGCGGCGCGCATTGGCGACACCCTGGGCTGGAGCAAAACCGTCGACGCGGCGTTGCGTGGCGAGAGCGGCTCGATGAGCGTGCGTAATTACAAAGGCGTGCCCATGCTCGCCGGGTACGCTCAGGTGCCGGGCGCCGGTTGGGCGGTGGTCGCGCAGCAGCCGCGCGAGGTCAGTCTGGCGCCGCTGAACACCTTGATGCGCGATGTGCTGCTGGGAATGCTGCCTGCCGCCCTGATCGGCTTCGTACTGATCTGGTTCGGCACCTTGCTGATCTGTCGCCCGCTCAACCAGCTGTCGCGTATTGCCCGGCAGTTGTCAGCGCCGCAGGCCAGCGAGCAACTTCGCCACGTCAAGGCCTGGTATCACGAGGCATTTTCCATCCGCCAGGCGATGCTTGCCGGCGTGCAGTTGTTGCAAGCGAAGCTGGGCCACCTTAACCAGCAGGTGCTGACTGACCCCATGACCGGACTGGCCAATCGCAGAGCCATGGATCAGGAGTTGCGCCGCCTTGAGCGCAGCGGGCAGACATATTCGGTGTTATCGCTGGACATCGACAATTTCAAAAAGGTTAACGACACCTTCGGCCACGACAAGGGCGATCTGGCGATCAAACAGGTCGCGCATACCCTGCAAGCCTATTCCCGCGTCGGCGACCTGGCGTGCCGAGCCGGGGGAGAGGAGTTCTTGCTGATTTTGCCGCAAACCGATGTCGAGTCAGCCAGTGCCATCGCTGAGCGGATTCGTCAGGCCGTGGCGACTAGTGATATTCCGACCGTGGGGCGCATTACCGCTTCGATCGGCGTGGCAACGTGTGAACACTTGCCGACTACTGCAGAAATCGTCCTCAAGAAAGCCGATGAATGCCTCTACCGCGCCAAACAGGGTGGACGCAATCGAGTGGAATCGTACCTGTCGATGGCCTCGAGCGATTCCGAATGAGGCTACAAATTGATGCATGTCACGGGGCTTTCAACTAATCGGCAGAGTTATTGATTCTGGCTCGATTCCACGCTAAAAGCAGCGGTAGGTGCCGCGCAAACGGCGCGTCCAGCAGTCGCGAAGACGCGTCATGGACCAAATCATTCAGGCGGTGAAATGAAGCGTTCCAAGATCATGCGGCGGGGAATATTGCTGACGGCCCTTGCGGTGATCGTCCCGTTGGGCATGACCCTCGCGGCTGGCTGGATGCTGTCGATCTACGCGGCTCATGACCGCCTGCAAACGCTCGCCGCGATTGCCAACGATCGCGCCAGTCAGACATTTGCGCAGGCCTCCCAGGCGCTGAAAAGCATTGCTGTCACTGACCTCGAACCCTGCTCGCCACAGGGCATCGAGCAGATGCGCATGATTGCCATCAATACATTTTCGGTCGAGACGGTCGGCTACGAAGAAGATGTATTTGCCTGCACGTCATGGGGCGCCACGCCGCCGCGGTCGAAGCAATGGGCGGAGGATTTCGTCACTGACGACGGGGTGAAGGTGTCCATCGATGCGCAGGATGACAACGAGCTGATCAAACCGATGCTGGCGTTGCAGTTTGCTGCGTTCAACGTGCTGGTCGACCCGGAACAATTTCGCGAAGTCGTACTGGATGAAGGCGTGAGGCTGGCCGTCGGCACACGTCAGGGCCGCTTGCTCGGCCCGGCGGACCCGAACATGGCGAGTTTCCTAGCCTTGGTGCATGAGGGGCCTACGCATGGCCTCAAGGATGGCTTTCTCTACACACTGGTGGCTCAGGGCAACTTCACCGTAATCGCCGCAATTCCGCGACAGGAACTGTTGCGCAGCCTCGGGCAACACGTGCTTTATCTGCTGCCGATCGGTCTTGTCATCAGCGTCGGCCTGGTCATTGCGAGCCTGCGCTGGTGGCGTCGCAAGCTGTCCCCGCTGGCGGCACTGGAGCGCGCGGTGCAGCGACAGGAGTTCGTGGTTCATTATCAGCCGATCATCGAAATTGAGACCCGGCGCTGCATCGGCGCCGAAGCCTTGATCCGCTGGCGCAAACCCAACGGCACGCTGGTCTACCCGGACGTGTTCATCCCGCTGGCCGAATCCAGTGGCTTGATCGAAGCGATCACTGACCAAGTGGTTCACCGCGTATTCGCAGACCTTGGCGCCATGCTCGCCAGTGATCGTTCACTGCACGTAGCGTTAAATCTGGCCGCAGCCGACGTCAGCTCCGGGCGACTGATCCCTGCTTTGTTGAATGAAAGCCGTCGCCTCGACGTGCAACCCGCGCAGATATGGCTTGAGGTGACAGAGCGAAGCCTCGTCGATCTAACGTCAGCGAAAGAAACGCTGGAGCGCGCGCGGAGCGCCGGGTTTGTTGTCGCGCTGGATGACTTCGGCACCGGCTATTCGAGTCTGCAATACCTGCAGCAATTACCGCTGGACGTGCTCAAGATCGACCGATCCTTCGTTGAGCAGATCAGCGAAGCAGAGGAGAAGACCTTACTGGTCACTCACGTCATTCAGATGGGCCACGCGCTACGGCTGACACTTGTTGCTGAGGGCGTCGAGACCCCGGCACAGCTAAACTTCCTGGGCGCCAACCAGGTGCGCTATGCACAGGGATGGCTGTTTGCGAAAGCCATGGAGTGCGCACAGTTCCAACAGCTCTATCTGGACGGTCGGCCTTGCATCGACGCGCGCATTCTTCAGGACCCGATTGTTTCCTGAAAGAAACGAGTCAAAAAACCACATTGACATATCGAAAAATCTCGATATCCTCGGCGCATGGAACTGATCGAAATCTTTAAAGCCCTCTCGAACCCGACGCGCCTCAAGATCCTTGAAGGCCTGAAGGATCCCGTCAAGAACTTCCCCCCGCAGGATGAGGGTGACGTTCTCGTCGAGGGTGTCTGCGTCAGCAGCATCCAGGAAGGTATCGGCTTGTCGCAGTCGACGGTGTCGAGTTACCTGGCCACGTTGCAGCGGGTGGGGCTGGTGGAAGTGCGACGCATCGGTCAATGGACCTACTACAAACGCAATGAGGCTGCTATCAGCGCGCTTGCAGAGATCATAGGGAAAGAGCTGTAAATTTTTTTACTCTAGAATATCGAGAATTCTCGATATCCCTCTTTATCGATACGAGGTTTTGCCATGAAAGCGATGATTTTGAAATCCTTCGGCGGTCCTGATTCGTTCGAACTCAGCGACGTTCCAAAACCGGTTCCGCAAGCGGGCCAAGTGCTGGTCCGAGTGCACGCTACTTCCATCAATCCGCTGGATTATCAGGTTCGGCGCGGTGACTATCCCGATCTTGTGCCGCTGCCAGCCATTACCGGTCACGACGTGTCGGGCGTGGTTGAAGCCATCGGGCCGGGCGTCAGCGCTTTCGCGCCGGGCGACGAGGTCTGGTACACCCCGCAGATATTCGACGGGCAGGGCAGTTATGCCGAGTACCACGTCGCAGCCGACAGCATCATCGCCAGGAAGCCTGCCTCGCTGAGCCACCTCGAGGCGGCCAGTCTGAGTCTGGTCGGCGGTACGGTTTGGGAAGCGCTGACCGTGCGCGCCGTGCTCCGCGTTGGCGAAAGCATTCTGATCCACGGCGGCGCCGGCGGGGTCGGCCATGTGGCGATTCAGGTGGCCAAAGCCATGGGCGCCAGAGTGTTCACCACCGTGCGCGAGGCCAACGCCGATTTCGTCCGCAGCCTGGGTGCCGACGTGGTGATCGATTACACCCAAGAGGATTACGTCGAAGCGATCATGCGCGAAACCGCCGGGCATGGCGTTGATGTGGTGTTCGACACCATCGGCGGCGATACCCTGTCTCGCAGTGCCGACGCGCTCGCCCAGCTTGGCCGCGTCGTCTCGATCGTCGACATCGCGCAGCCACAAAACCTCGTTCAGGCCTGGGGCAAGAACGCCAGCTACCACTTCGTTTTCACCCGGCAGAATCGCGGCAAGCTCGATGAATTGAGCGCGTTGGTCGAGCGCGGCCAGTTGCGGCCCCACGTTGGCGCGGTCTATTCGCTCGCCGACATCCCGCTCGCCCACGCAAGACTCGAGAGCGGCAACAACGGTCTGCTGGGAAAAATCGCCATCGCCGTCGAGCCTTCACTCATCGTCTGAATCCGCTCACTGATTCTGGAGAAACATCATGGTTTACGAGATCGCTGTGCTGCCCGTTCACCCGCAACAGACTGAAGCCTTTCGACGGGCATTTGCCGAAGTCGAACCGTTGCTCACTCGCGCCAAAGGTTACGGCGGCCACTTGCTGGCGCAAGGTATTGAAACCCCCGAGCAGTTCAATTTGATCGTGCGCTGGCAATCGCTTGAGGATCACTCGCCGGGGTTTGAAGAAAGCGAAGACCACCAGCGGTTCATGCTGGGGCTGGAGGATTATTTTTCGGCAGAACCGAGGGTCTATCACATTGAGGGTGGTGCTTTTCCGGGGGGCGACTTGAGCGTTGCGGGCAGCAGCTCAAGCACAGGGAGTTGAGTGTTCTGATAGCTTTCGTCACAAGCGGCTGCTGCCGATTCTCCCCCCGCGTTGAACCACTGCAATGATGGTAGGCTGCACGAGGTCAGCCGTACCTTCTGTACTCCTGAGTTTGTTCTTTTACTGTCTGCGCCGGCGCGCCTGTCGGCGCAGATGGATTTCCTCTATGGATTACAGCCATGCGCCTGCCAGATTTCATTCTCGAAAACCTAGAGCCGATCCTGCAGGCCTGGGAAGATTTCGCCCGCACCATCGAGACGCCGGGGGTGGAGCTCGATAACGTCGCACTGCGCGATCACGCCGAGCAGATGTTGCGCGCCATCGTCATCGATCTGCGGACCAAGCAGACCATGAGCGAACAAATCGCCAAAGCCCAGGGCCAGGCGCCGCGCGACGATGAAGAAACAGCTGCGGAAACCCACGCGGTGACGCGGCTGATGGCCGGTTTTACCATCGATCAGATGGTGTCGGAATACCGCGCGCTGCGCACCAGTGTGCTGACCCAATGGCTGCGTCAGGTAAAGGATGGCAAATCAGTGAATGTCGACGACATGACGCGCTTCCACGAAGCCATCGATCAGGCGCTGGCCGAGTCGATTGCCAGCTACTCGCGCGCCGTCGAGGCGTCGCGCAACGTGTTTCTGGGGATTCTCGGCCATGACTTGCGCACGCCGCTGGGGGCGATTCTGCTCGGTGCGGATATGTTGCGTCGTACCGAAGCTACCGACCCGCGCACCAGCAAAGTGGCCAGGCAGATCTACGCCAGCGTGCAGCGCGCCAGCCAGATCGTGGGCGACCTGCTGGATCTGACGCGCTGCCAGATGGGGCCGGGGATTCCGGTGAAAAAATCCCTGATCGATCTCAGCCCTGTGTGCGAGCGGGTGATCGAGGAAATCCGCGCCTTTCATCCGCAGGCCAACGTGCGGTTCGATGCGACGGAAGCGGTGATGGGAGCGTTCGATGGCGCCAGGATGGAACAGGTGTTTTCCAACATCATCAGCAATGCGGTGACCCACGGCGATAATCAATTTCCGGTCACGGTCGAGTTGCAGGCCCGCGAGGATTGCGCGGTGTTCACCGTACATAACGGCGGCGAGCCGATTCCGGAGGATGTGTTGCCGTTCATCTTCAACCCGATGGGGCGGTTCTCGCAGCGCTCCGTGGTTGATCACGGGCCGGTTGCCGGGCTCGGTCTGGGCCTGTTCATCGCCTCGGAAATCGTCGCCTCACATGCCGGCTCCATCGAGGTCAGCTCTGACCTGAAGGGCGGAACCGTGTTTCGCGTAAAGCTTCCGGTGGATGCCGAAAGCTCCGTCACCATCTAGGCCAATCGATGGAGGGCCGGCCCCGGCCCTCCAGCCTGATCACTCCTCCATCACCTCAACCAAACCCCGGTCCTCACCGAGGAACCCGCCGCTCTGGTGCTGCCACAGCCGCGCATAGGTGCCGTTCTTCTCGAGCAATTGCGCGTGGGTGCCTTGTTCGATGATGCGGCCTTCGTCCATGACGATCAGCCGGTCCATGGCCGCAATGGTCGACAAGCGGTGGGCGATGGCGATCACGGTTTTGCCCTGCATCATTTCATCGAGGCTTTCCTGAATAGCGACTTCAACCTCGGAATCCAGCGCGCTGGTGGCTTCGTCGAGAAGCAGGATCGGTGCGTTTTTCAGCATCACCCGGGCGATGGCGATGCGTTGGCGCTGCCCGCCGGAGAGCTTGATACCGCGTTCGCCGACCAGCGTGTCGTAGCCGCTGTGGCCCTGCTTGTCGCTCAACTGGCTGATGAAACCATCGGCCTGGGCGTTCACTGCCGCGCGATGGATGTCTTCGTCGGTGGCGTCCGGGCGTCCGTAGGCAATGTTGTCGCGGATCGAACGGTGCAACAGCGACGTGTCCTGGGTGACCATGCCGATCACGCTACGCAGACTGTCCTGGGTGACCTCGGCGATGTTCTGCCCATCGATGCGGATTTCGCCGCGATCAACGTCATAGAAGCGCAGCAGAAGGTTGATCAGCGTCGACTTGCCAGCACCGGAGCGGCCGACCAGGCCGATTTTTTCGCCGGGGCGAATATGCAGGGTCAAGGCGTCGAGCACCTGGCGTTCGCCGTTGTAGTTGAAGCTGACATTGTCGAAAACCACTTCGCCGCCGGCCGGCTCCAGCACTTTGGCATCCGGCGCGTCCTGGACTTTCGGGCCGCTGGTCAGGGTGGCCATCCCGTCCTGGACGGTGCCGATGTTTTCGAACAGCGAAGTCATCTGCCACATGATCCAGTGCGACATGCCATTGATGCGCAGCGCCATGGCGGTGATCGCCGCGACGGCGCCGGTGCCGACTTCGCCCTGATGCCACAGCCACAATGCATAACCGCCAGCGCCGAGAATCAACGCCACCACCAGCGCCTGATTGACGATTTCGAACTGACTGACCAGCCGCATCTGGCGGAATCCGGTGAGCTTGAAATCTTCCATTGCCGCACGGGCAAAGTGCGCTTCACGCTTGGAGTGCGAGAACAGTTTGACCGTGGTGATGTTGGTGTAGGCATCGGCAATCCGCCCGGTCATCGACGAGCGCGCATCGGCCTGTTCCTGGCCGACTTTGCCCAGACGCGGCACGAAATACACCATCGCCAGCCCGAACAAAACGATCCACGCCAGAAACGGCAGCATCAGCTTCAGCGCAAAGCCACCGGCCAGCGCTATGATCGCAATGAAGTACACGCCGATGCCGGGGAGAATTTCGATCAGGGTGAACAGCACCTCGCGCACCGACAACGCAGTCTGCATGACCTTGGTCGTCACCCGGCCGGAGAACTCGTCGGAGAAGAACGACAGACTTTGCCGCAGCATCAACCGGTGAAAGTCCCAGCGCAGGCGCAGCGGCAGATTGATCGCGAGGATCTGATGCTGGACCATCGTGCGCAGCGCCACCAGACCAATGCTGACTACCAGCACGATGCCGATGCCCCACAACACGCGGCTTTCCTCATCACCGGCGGCGCCGCCGGATTGCCAGGTCGAGAGCAGATCCACCACTTGCCCAAGGAAAGAAAACAGCCACGCCTCGTAGATCGACACGCTGGCGCTGAGCAGGGCGAAGGCCAGGATGTAACCGCGCGCCCCCCGGGTGCAGGCCCACAAGAAGCGCATCAGGCCGACTGGCGGTGGCGGCGCCTCGTCGGGCGGGAAGGGGTCGAGCCTTTCTTCAAACAGGCGAAGCATTGCGGTCTCCGAAGTGATCAGGGTGTGGGGATTCTGCCATCTATCGGCGTTGTTGCGGGTTTCAGCGTCGTGTTGCAGATAAATGCTTGTGCCTTGTCTTGACCGCAGCCAGGCGCAGAAGCTCAACGCAATCGTGCCAAGCGCAACCTTTCGTCGCTGATCCAAACCCGATGTCGCACGCTCATCAACCTCTTTGAACTCTCGCGCAAGCTGCTCCGTCATCTTCTATGTGGGGGCTCGAGGCAATGTTGCCGTGTAGCTCCGTTTTTCCGTTTTCAAGTCAGAACGCGAGGGGCCACATGAATACTCAAGACAGCAGGGCAGGCTTTGAATCAGGTGATCCGAACAGCAAGCCTGGACAGGGTTTTGAACATTTGAAGGACGACGTCAACGAAGCAATTGGCGGCGCGCGGCAACAGGCCGACGCGCAATTCGGACAGTACCGGGACACCGCGGCCGAACAGATAGAAGCACTGGCCCAAGGCGCAAAGAGCTTCGTCTCGGAGTTGCAGGACAAGGACACGCTGGGCATGTCCGACTACCTGACGGACATGGCGGATTCCATGACCGGGCTGGCGGGCAACCTGCGCGGCAAGAGTGCCGAGCAGCTGCTGCACGATGCGGCGGATCTGGCGCGCAGCAATCCGGGGCTATTCATCGCCGGCAGCATCGCCATCGGTTTCGGCCTGTCGCGGTTTCTCAAAGCCGGCACGGCCGCGGCAGCGACGGTCAGCGCCGAACATGATCCGGCGGCGGGCACGACATCGACGCCACCGCCAGCCGATTACGGTGCGCAGCGACCCTATGAATCGTCAGTGCCGTCATCGGCCCACGCCAATCCGGGACTGGCCACCGGCATCACCCCGACCTCGCCCAGTGACAGCGATCACCCCGCTGATTTTGCCGCGGCTTCCGTACCGCACGCACCCGACGCCAAAGGAGAACTGTGATGAACAGAGATGAATCTGATCTGAGCGGGGCAAGGCCCCTCGGCCAAACGGATGACGCTTCGGTGGTCGGTCTGTTGCGGCAACTGTCGCGCGAGGTGCCAGCGTTGTTCACCAAGGAACTGGCATTGGCCAAAGCCGAACTGCAGAACAGCCTCAGCACGCTGAAGGCGGGCATCGGTGCGGTTGCTGGTGGTGCGATCGTGTTCCTCGCCGGCTTTATTATTCTGCTGATGTCGGCGGTGTACGGCCTGAGTATGTTCATGGCGCCATGGCTGGCCGCGCTGATCGTCGGCGTGGTGGTGATGATCATTGGCTTCGCCATGCTGCAATCCGGGAAGAAGCAATTCGAGCCATCTCACTTCAAACCTGATCGCACCCTCGACGCCTTGAACAAGGATCAGGAAGCGCTGCGGAGGAAAGTCTCATGAAAAGCGAACTGGATATCGAAGCGGAAAAAAGCCCGGAGCAGATCGAGCGCGAAATCGATGCGCAACGCGCGAGCATCGGCAACATCGTCGATCAACTCGAGAGCAAATTCACCCCCGGACAGATGATCGATCAGGCCTGGGGAATGATGCAGAGCAACGGCTCGACGTTCTTCACCAACCTCGGCACCAGCGTGCGCAATAACCCGGTACCTGCGGTGCTGACTTCCGTGGGGCTGCTCTGGCTGATGATCAGCCAGAATCGCCCGCCAGTGCCGCAACCGACCTATCGCAGCGGGCCGGATCAGGACAAGGCCGGCGAGTGGGCCGACGGTTTGGCCGACGGCATCGACAGCGCCCGCGCGCATTTGCACTCGACTACTGACACGCTGAAGGACGGCTACCAGTCGCTGAAAGGCAAGGCCAGCCACCTCGGGGAAAACGTCGGTGCGGCGAAGGAAAACCTCAGCCATGCGATGCATGACGCCAGTGATCGACTGTCGCGTAATTCGCAGGTGCTCGGCCAGCAATTCAGCCACCTGCTCAAGGAGCAACCGCTGATGGTGGCTGCCGCCGGGGTTGCGCTCGGTGCATTGCTCGGCGCGGCGTTGCCAACTACGTCCACTGAACAGCGCTACATGGGCCGTACCAGCGCTGGCATGGTCGACAAGGCCAAGCAGAAAGCTCAGGAAGGTTACGAGGCCGTGCGTGACACGGTGACTCGGACCACTGAACAAACCGAAGTGGAGACCAAGCCGGAAACGGCGCGGCCTTCGTCTTCCGATTTGTCACAGGGGTTGGGTACTTCTTGATGGTGAAAAATAAGGGAGGCCTGCGATGGGCCTCCCTTGTCGATGTGCGGCGGTCATTCGGTGTGCCGCTGTGGTGAGCCAGCGTGTAAAAACGTTGTGTCATTCAACGCGAATGTATCCGATCTGGCGCCTTCGCGAGCAGGCTCGCTCCCACAGGGATTTGGGTTGCGAAAAAGATTGCTGATCTGCCCCCGGATCTTTGTAGGAGTGAGCCTGCTCGCGAAAGCGGTGTGACAGGCGATGA